>CALAFV010000203.1 GCA_937891445.1 uncultured Phycisphaerales bacterium
GAGCCCGCCCCCCCGCTCCCCCCCCCGCTGCCCGCGTTCCAAGCGCACCGCCCGCGCCACCCGGTCCCCCGACCCCGGACGCCTGGGTTGCCGCTCCGTCGGCCATTGCCACCATGGTACCGCTGTTGGAAGCATGCGGTTCGGGTCGGCCGCGGTCTGGACGATGGCGGAGGACGCCCCGACGCTTCGTTTAGACTCCGGCGAGGGATGTTCCCTTCACACCACGCAGCGCAACGCTCCCCTTCGCGATGAGCCTGCTCGTCGCGTGGAAGGCGTGGGAAGAGAAAGCAACGCTTCGGCGTCAGCGCGCCGCGCGGCGGTCCCGCCCGCGCCGCCTCGCGCCGCAACCCTGACCGGCCTTCCTTATCTCCCTCACGCCCCCACCGCCGCCACGGGGTCCGCCACGCGGCGGCGGAGTTCGTCGATGCGCTCGTACGGCCCCTCGAGCATCACCTCGTCGCCGGCTTCCAGCACCGCCCGCGGCGGGGGGAACAGTTCCGTCTCCGCGGACGCCGAGGCCGGGCGCGCCGGGCGGCGCTCGACGACGCCGCAGCCGTAGTGCTCGATGATCTCGCCGACGGTGCGCCCCTCCAGCGGCCCGCCGCGCACGATCCGCGTGCGCATCGACACCACGAGGCGGTCGCCCACGACGACCCCGCCGACGATACTCTCCTCCACGGCCTTGAGGGCGAAGGCCGGCGCGGAGATCGCCGCCTGGCTCATGGCGATCTGGATGCCGAAGCCCTCCTGCACCTTGTCGGCCATGTTCTGGTCGAACATGCGGAGGATCACGCGGACGTGCGGGGCGAGCCGGCGCGCGTCCAGCGCGATCTCAAGGTTCGCCAGGTCGTCGGTGGTGGCCAGGACGATGCAGCGGGCCGCGGCGATGTTGGCGTCCTGCAGAATCAGTTCGCGCCGGGCGTCGCCGACGATCAATGGCGAGCCGTCGCGCCGCACGTCCTCGAGGAACTGGTTCTGCGGGTTGGCCTCGATGACGACCACGCGCTCGCCGAGTTTGCGCAGCAGCGTGAACGTCCGGTACCCCAGCCGCCCCAGCCCCACGAGCACGATGTGGTTCGACATGCCGCCAGCCATGATCCTGCACCACCTTCTTTCCGACCGCTGCCGGTCGCGCAGCAGCGAGGCGAACTCGACGATCGCGTCCACCAGCACCGCGACGCCGATCACCGGGACGACGAAGAACAGCCCCTGGAGCACCGGGCTCTCGGGGAACTCCTCCGGGACCTCGCCGAAGACCAGGGCCCAGGTGTAGTACATCCCGCGCACGAACGTGTGTCCGCGATCGGGCTCCAGCACGCGGAAGAGGATCGCCCCGGTCACCAGCAGCGCGGCCATGCCGGCCAACTGCATCCACAACTGCGAGACGACGGCGCGGAGGAAGCACCACTCGCGCCACAGGCGCTCCCGCACCCCCAGCCCGTCCCGCCCGCCGCCGTGGCGGCCGACGATGCGCAACCTGTCGATCCGCAGCGAATCCACGCCGACACCGTACCGGCCGCGGGCGGCCGCCGCCAGCCGGTCACCCCTGGGCGGGGGGCGGCGTCTGCTCGCTAGCCAGCGCGGCGGCGCCCGGAACGGCCACGCCGGGGACGGCCGTGATGACCCGCGGCCCCACGCCCCGCATGCCGCGACTGGAGGTGGCCCGGATGTCGTCGATGATGAGGTAGCACCCCGGGTCGAGTTCGCGGGCCCGCCGCGCGACGTCCATGGCCGTCTTGCGCCGGGTCTCGATGAACAGCATGGTCACGTGGCCGTCCTTGCCGCGGCCGTCGAACTCCGTGACGCCGTACCCCTCGCCGCGGAGGATCGCGGCGATCTCCGGCCCGCGCCGGGAGAAGACGCGCACGACCTGCTCGCCGTGGGCCATCCACCCCTCCAGGCTGATGCCGACGTAGTTCCCCGTCGCGAAGCCCAGGGCGTAGGCCACCGCGTACCACGGCTTGTCCCAGATGTGCGTGACCACGCTTGCGACGGCGGTGAGCCAGATCAGCACCTGCACGAAGGCCAGGCACCAGGCGCGGCCGCGCCTGCCGTGGACCACGGCGAACAGACGAAGCGTGTCGAGCGAAACGTCGGCGATCCTCGCGCTGAAAATGGCGAGGGAGATCAGGATCTCGAGCGCAACACCTTCCATGGGTGCGTGGGCCTCCCGGTCCGTCGGGGCGGACTCTAGGACCGGGTGGGCCGCGGCCGCCGCGACCCCTGGCCCGCCACCGCCGCGGCCAGGGCGGCGTCAGCAGGGATTGCCGACCTGGCCCAGCCAGGCGCTCAGGAAGGCGGAGATGTCGGAGGAGTTGACGCTCCCGGAACCGTCGAAATCGGCCTCGAGGGTGCCGGCCTGGACGCTCTGGAGCCAGGTGCTCAGGAAGGCGCTGATGTCGGAGGAGTTGACCGCGTCGCTGCCGTCCCAGTCGGTGGTGCACCCGCCGAGGATCCAGAAGTCCATCGGGCTGGAGTCGAAGCCGGTGTTGCCGTCGGCGTCGCGGGCGACAACGCGGATGCGGCCCCGGCGCACGAAGCGGTCGGGCACCGTCCAGTTGAACGTGCCGAGCTGGGTGTGCGCGATGTTGGAGGCCAGGACCTCGTCGTAGGTCTCGCCGCCGTCGGTGCTCAGCAGGATGTCGATCCCGGTGACGGCCTCCTCGTCGTCGGCGAGCCAGCGGATCTGGAGGTTGGAGCCCGGGGTGAGGCGCTCGCCGGAGCGGAGGGAGCGGAGGTAGGCCGTGGGAACCTGCCCGCCGCCGGGCGCGGGCTCGCCCAGGTGGGCCGGGACGTGCATGACGATGCAGTGCATGACGCCCGCGTACGAAACCAGCGCCTCGCAGTTGATGCCGACGATCCGGTGGTCGGGCAGGGTGCTCTGCCAGGCGGCCAGAGCCGCGGCGTTGTGCGTCTGCATCGTGGTCTGCGTGTACTGCGGGACCAGCACCAGCCCGTTGACCATCACGACGTTCGTGTAGGTGTAGTGCACGCCGCCGATGTTGCGGGCCGGGATGCGGGTGACCGTGTAGCCGCGGTCGGCCATGAAGGCCGCCGCGTTGTTGCAGATCTGCGCCGCCTCGTTCTGGGCCGGAGTGCCGTTGCTGATGAAGTCGCTGATGACCACCTTGTCGTCGCCGCAGACCTGCATCCACATGTCGATGTGGCGCGTGGCGTCCACGGTGGTGCTGAAGCCGGGGAAGATGTGCGTGCTGAGGTTCTGGAAATCCTGCCAGTGCTGGACGATCTGCTCCGGCGTCTGCGTCGGGTTCTCGTCGACGATCAGTTCGGTGGCGTAGGAGCGGTGAAGGCCGTCGAGGTGGTAGTTCCCGCCGCCGTGGATGAGCGGAATCGTGAACAGCGCGTGGCGCTTGATGCCGCTGAAGTACTGCGGCAGGATGTCGTCCAGCGGGCGCGGGCGGTTGTACGTGTGGTCCACGACCGCGCGGCACTGGCCCATGTAGATGTAGCGAGGGCCGTAGTCACGGATCCAGATCGAGTCCGTCGGGCGGACGACGAACTGGACCTTGCTCATGTTCACGCCGACGTTGGCGAGTTGGGTCGCGACGGTGTTCTGCTCCGTCACGTCGTCCACGACGATGTAGACGCGGGCGTAGGCGCCGCCGCCGGGCACGCCGGTGGTGATCTCGCGGATCATCTGGGCCTGGATGGTGTTCCACGTCGTCAACCCCTCCCACGCGAAGAGGATGCCGTCCATCGGCGCATATTCGGGGGGGCAGTAGACCGGACCCTCGGGCGGCGTCGGGCCGCGGAGGTCCGCCTCGGCCGTGATCGGGTGCAGCCGGATCCACTCGGCCTCCTCGGGCGTGAGCGACCGCGGGATCGGCGCCCCTTCGGGGTACTGCGGACGCATCACCGGCTCCGGCTCGGCCTTCTGGGCGGCGGCGGGAAGGGCGGCAGCGCCAAAGCAGGCCGCGACGAGCAGAGCAGCGGTGTCGATCGAACGCATGTTTCGGTCCCCGTTCGGTCTTTCTGAGGTGTGCAACGCCCGCCGATGCCGGCGCGCGGAGGCACGCGGTGCGCGTAGGCCCAGCCTACCGCGCCACCGCGGGGAGGCCAACCCTCATTGCAGGTTCCGGCCGCTTCCGGACGGCTCAGCAGGATCCGTTGACGCCGGCAAGCCACGCCGTGAGGAAGGCGCTGATGTCCGTGGAGTTCGTCGTTCCGGAGGCGTCAAAGTCGGCGGTGCAATCGCTCGCGTTGACCGACGCCAGCCAGGTCGTCAGGAACGCGCTGATGTCGGTGGAGTTCACCGTGCCGTCCTCGTTCCAGTCGGCGCGGCAGAAGGTGGTGCCGACGAAGATGTCGGCGTGGTCGAGGTTGATCCACCCGATGTTCTCACCCCACGCGTAGCCGCGCAGCCGCCGGGCGGCTCGGTCGAGCCGGGCGGGCTGGGGCGGGGTGGCCATGGCGCCGCCGGCGAAGTTGATCCACCCGACGTTCTCGCCCCACGCCAGGCCGGTGAGCGAGCCGTCGGCCTCGATGTTGACGCCGAAGTCATCGCCGGTGACGTTCATGTACTCGCCGCAGCCGCCGGGGGTGCCGTCGCCCAGGTTCACCCACCCGACGTTCTCCATCCAGATAAAGCCGGACATGAATGTGTTGCGGATCCGGACGCCCTGGGTGCCCCCGTTGGCGTCGCGCCAGTTCATGTAGCCGCAGTTCTCGGACCACGAGTACTTGTTAGCGCTGGTGATATTCGTCTGGGCCAGGGCCGGCGCACCAAGGGCGATCGGGGCGAGGGCGGCGAGAATGGCGCGGGGCTTCAGCATGGCTGGACTCCTCTCAACTCGACGGCTCGGGCCGAGGACGCTCGGACCCCCCGAGCATAATGCACGAATCGGGCGATGTCAGCACCCAAGACGCACAAGACGCCGGGTCCCCCACCCAAAGGTGACGCGGGCGGTCGGTGCAGGACGGCTCACAAGTCCGCCCGCCGCGGCCGCTAGCATCGCGCGGAGGGACCGCCCCATCCGGGGGAGCCGGGTGGCGGCCGGGGCTCCGCGGGGGTGCCGGGCGGCGGGAAGAGGGAATCCGGGGAGGAGGGGAAAAGGGGGCAGGAAAGGGGACATCCATGACCATGCTGCTCAAATCCGAGGACGGCTCGGAGTTCGAACTCGGGCTGATCGAGGATCGCCTGCCGGAGATCCAGGACGGCTTCGGCGACTCGGCCCACCTGACCGTGTCGTTCCGGGTCGCCACACCCGAGGAGTCGTGGGAGGAGACCAGCCCGTCCTTCAACACCTTTGAACTCAAGAACCTGGTGGAGTGGCTGGAAACGGTTGCGGACGCCAGCGTCGGGGACAGCGACCGCGGCGACGCGGCCGAACTGGACCTGCTGGAGCCGGAACTGAACTTCCGCGTGATCCGGGACACCGGGAAGGAGGTCGTCCTCCGCGTGGGGTTCCACCTCGAAGACCGGCCGGCGGAGTTCGACGTCGATACGCCGACCGACGAGGCGTCGCACGTGGACCTGCGCGTGTCGCGGGAGCATTTGCGCCTCGCCGCCGCCCAGTTGCGCGAGGACCTCGAGACCGTGGGGCGCGCGGTGACGAACAACACGGGGTACACGACCCTGGGGGCGGCGCTCAAGGACGATCTGCTCGGCGAGGGTGAACTCGGCGAGGTGCGTCCGCCGACGGAGGACCTCGGCCTGACGCCGCACGAGGTGGACGAGGAAAGCGTCGGCTTCGGGACCGGCCTGGACGAGGGGGAGGAGGCGATCATGGGCGACGTCGTCCACGGCGAGGACAACGACGACGACGAGGAGATCGGCTGACGCCACCGCAAGCGCCGGTCGGCTCGCCGCATTCGCGCCCAAGACATAAATCTGTCCGTTGCACAGCGGCGGGCGATGTCGCCCGGGACGTAAACTCCCCCATGCCGCCGCTGCCGGAAGATCCCACGCAGAACCTGACGTTCGACCCGTCGGGGTCCGGGGCGGCGGGGGCCGACCCAACGGTGGCGGGCGCCGGGATCGTGCTCAACGGCGCGACGATCGGGCCGTACCGGGTGCTGTCGCTGCTGGGCGAGGGGGGCTTCGGCGACATCTACCTCGCGGAGCAGGCCGCGCCCGTGCGCCGGCCGGTGGCGCTGAAGGTCATCAAGCCGGGGATGGACTCGCGCCAGGTCGTCGCCCGCTTCGAGCAGGAGCGGCAGACGCTGGCGCTGATGGACCACCCGGGGCTGGCCC
>CALAFV010000204.1 GCA_937891445.1 uncultured Phycisphaerales bacterium
GACATGAACAACATCCTGGAGATCGAGTTCAACGATCCCCTCACCGGCGCCGAGCTCGAAGAATTCCTGGGCACGACCATCTGGATCGCGCCGGGCAACGACATCGACGGCGTCGCCGGCCAGACCGGCGTCACCACCGAGGGCAACATCGCCATCGGTCGCGCCGACAACCTCGCCTTCACCACCGCGCAGCTCCTCCAGGGCTCGGGCCAGGACGGCTTCGTCCTCGGCACGCGCGAGATCTGGGTCGCTGTCGACTTCAGCGAGACGGTGACCGATCCCGGCGACAACGACCAGTTCGAACTGCTCAACGCCGCTGGCGACGTGATCGCGGTCAGCGACCTCGTGCAGACCACCCTGCCCACGAACGTCGCGGTCCCCGGGATTAACGACGCGAACCTGGACGGCACCGCCACGGACAACGTGATCGAGGAGGCGGGCACCCGCGTCTTCGCTCGCTTCGTCCTGGTTGACGGCGACGACGCCATCAACAGCGACGCCACCTGGTCCGACGACGGTCAGGACGACATCGAGGAGCGCAACACCCGCTCGGCCATCTCGGTTCGCATCGCCGAGGGCTTCATCGGCGACACGGCGAGCAACGCCCTGGGCGGCGTCGTCGACATCGAGTCGACGGCCAACCTCACCGACCTCGCCCGTCCCATCGCCATCGCCGCGCTCACCCGCGCCGGCGACACCGGCGAGTTCGGCGAGTTCGTCGATCAGGTCGACCTGATCTTCGACGAGACCGTCCAGACCAACGCCAACACCACCACCTTCACCTTCCTCGGCTACAACTCGGGCGAGACGATCTCCGACCTCACCGCCGGCCTCGGCGCCGGCCTGTCGATCCCGACGATCGACATCGTCACCACCGCGACGGTCAACGACCGCCGCCTGACCGCCACCTCGTCGGGCCTCGCCACCAACTTCATCAACAACGACACCCTCGCCCTCGGCGCCCCCGAGGTCCCCGTCGACGGCACGGCCAACAACGGCGAGACCGAGATCTTCTCGGGCACCGGCGACGAGGCCTACATCATCGCGTTCCGCAACGCCGCCGTCACCGACGCCGGCGGTCGCGGCGCGACCGTGCTCGGCACGTTCAACGGCATGAACGAGCTCACCGGCGGCTTTGAGGTCGTCGCGGACGGCGCCGCCCCGGCGCTCATGGCCGCGAACGTGGACGAGGATCTCGACGATCTCGTCGCGGGCTTCTCCGAGAACGTCTCGAACCCGCTCAACACGTTCGAGGCCGAGTCGTTCTTCGTCGTCATGGAGAACGACGCCGTCGGCCGTCGCTTCAACATCGAGGGCGCGGACGTCTTCTTCCCCGGCGACAACACGGTCGAGATTGACCTCGACGACTCCCTCGACGAGGAGATCGCGCTCGATCCCGGCTACAACCTCTCGGTCTACAACCCCGGCCACCCGATCGTGGACGCCGCCGGCAACGAGATCGACCCCAACGTCGCCAAGCTCAACCTGGTCCTCATCACCCCGCCCGCCGCGGAGTTCGAGGACACCGGCATCGCGTTCGTCGACGACGACAACGACAAGGTCGTCGAGATCCGTCTCCGCGTCACCGGTCCGGTCGAGCTCAGCGCCGACGGCGACCTTGACGAGCTCGCGAACCGCTTCTTCATCCGCGGCGACGACTTCGGCGCCGACAACGGCGAGCTGATGGAGCTCGGCGGCCTCATCGAGGACATCGAGATCGCCGACGAGGCCAATGGGGACGGCTCCTACGACATCACCCTCATCCTGATGGACGGCATGTCGTTCCCGCAGGAGGACTTCTTCGTCGAGTACGTCGACACTGACGACCTCGCGTCGCCCGCCGACTCGTTCCTCGTCACCCCGGTTGACTCGGGCGAGGTCGAGATCGCCAGCGCCGTGATCTACGTGTCGGTCCTCCGTCCCCCGGTTGTCGAGGGCGACGAGAACAGCCCCGCGGGCAACCCCCTCACCATGACCGTCGCCGGCACGCTCAAGCTCAACAACGCCAACGCCCTGGGCGCCCGCATCTCGGCCCACGTCTGGCTGCCCGACGAGGGCTTCGGCACCGCCACCTTCACCTTCAGGGGCGTCGTCCACACCGCGACCCTCGAGCCGGTGGTCAACGGCCAGGTCCTCTACTTCCACCCGCAGCCGCTCGGTGAGGGCGTCGGCGCGGTCAGCCCGATGGGCATCATCAACGGCAAGCCCGAGCTCGACATCACCGCGACTGTCACCCTCACCCGTCAGGGTCAGGAAGACGGCGAGATCGTCGACATCGAGGAAGAGGTCCTGCTCTACCAGAACCTCAACAACCTCGGCGTGCCCGCCATCGTCCGTCCGATCCAGCTGACCTTCCGTGATGACCCGACCTGCCCCGGCCGCTTCACGATCCAGGGCGCGGGCATCACCAACGGCTCGGTCGTCTACCCCGGCGAGTTCGAGGAAATCGGCTTCACCGTCGTGACCTCGCCCGTCCTTGACGGCGAGCCCGCAGAGGTTGGCGCCCGTCCCTACACCCTCCACACTCGCGGCGAGAAGGGCTTCAAGGGCCTGCCCGTCGTGATCGTGGTCCAGCCCGAGGAGTTCTTCGCTGAGGACGAGGACTGCTTCCTCGCCAACACCATGATCGCGCCGAACTTCGCCGCTCCGGCCGCCCGCGCGTTCACCTTCCTCAGCGACATCGACCGCACCGGCGCCAACGCCCTGCCCTTCCGCTTCAACATTGACCGTTCGCTGGTCACCGCCTTCGACCTGAGCGACTACGAGCAGGACGACTGGGCGCTCCTCCCCGTTCCCACCAACCAGGGCGACTACGGCGCCTCCGGCAACCTGCCCAACCGCGTCATGGCCGGCAACACCGTCCTGACCTCTAACTCCCCCATCCCGCAGGCCATCTCCCTCCGCGGCGGGTTCGTCGTCCTCGACGACGATTGCGAGCCTGAGCTGCTCGATGCCACGATGGCGCTCGCCATCGACAACCGCGGCGTGTTCTGCGGCGACCTCTGCAACCTCAACCGCTTCGTCAGCGGCTACGGCTACGGCATCCAGGCCGACAACCTCAACGGTCGCAGGTGGTTCACCTTCGGCCCCCGCTTCACCAGCGGCGCCACCCTCCAGGTCAACAGCGCCTCGAACAACGGCGGCTGGAACCTGCTCGCCAACCTCCGCAACATGCCCGTCGCTGCCGGCTCGTTCGGCGGTCAGGTCAACATCACCATGATGGATGAGACCGGCGTCCGCGTCTGGGCGAACGGCTTCGCCGACAACAACGACCTCGAGACCATCGGCGTGAACGAGGCCGTCCTCATTCACTCGACCTCGAACTTCAACTCGACTCCCTGAGTGAGTCGCGTCTGAAGGTCTGAAACGAGACCCGAAGGCGGGCGTCGAAAGGCGCCCGCCTTTCTTCTTGGAACCGAGCGCCGGATCCCGGCGCACAGGTACACTCTTGCGAGGGTCGCGGCTTCGAAGGCGCCGCGCCGACCCACGGAGGCCGACGATGCTCCGTCACCGTTCGATCATCCTCGTCGCGCTCGTGTCGCTCGCGTGCGCCCCCGGCGCGCTCGCCCAGGAGTTCTTCATGATCTTCCAGGGGCGGGTGGCGGCGTCGGGCGACATCGCCCCGGCGTCGGGCGACACCGTCATCGCGACCGTCGGCGGGCAGAACTTCTCGGGGCAGGTCGACCCGACCGGGCGGTTCCAGGGGCTGACGGTCATCCGGACCAGCAACAACCCCGACCCGGTGACCTTCCGTTTCCGCAAGGGCAGCACCACCTACGCCCTCGTGCTCGCGGAGGGCGACACGAACCCGATCTCCATCCAGTACTCGGGCTCGAGCAACCCGCTGGGCGCCGCGTTCAACCCCACGACCGTCAACGGCATCATCGGCCCGCGGATCTCGGGCGGCGGCAGCAACACCCCCGGCGACGGCGGTTCGGGCGGCAACGAGGGCGACGCCGCGGACGTCGACGGCGACGGGCTCATCACCACCAACGATGCGCGGCTCGTGCTGCGGTTCATCATCGGCATGCGTCAGGGCGTCACCGACGCGTCGGTGTTCGACGTGACGGGCGACGGCATCATCAACACGAATGACGTGGTGGCGATCCTGCGCCGCGAGGGCGAGGAGGCCGTCGTGCCCGCCCCGCCGGCCGAGGAAGAAGGGGCCTGACGGCGTGCGCGCCCGCGCGTTCACGCTGCTCGAACTGACCCTGGTGCTGGCGATCCTCGCGATCGCGGCGCTCGTCATCGCCCCGGTGCTCGTGCGTCAGAGCGCGCTGGGCGTGCGCCGGGAGGTACGGATCAACGTGGCGGACCTTCTCCGCGAGGCGCGCCTGACGGCCACGCGGTCGGGGCTGCCCGTGCCGGTGCGGTACGTGCCGGCCGACCGTGTGCTCGACGCCGGGGCCCGGCCCGCGTCGGTGTCGGAAGCCAACTGGCCCCGCCCGGTGGCTCTGCCGGCGGGCTGGACGGCGTGGTCCGCGGAGATCGCCGCGGAGTTCGAGCGGGCCACGATCAGGACGGAGCGTCCGCAGCCGGTGACGCTCGTGGTGTTCTCGGCGCAGGGGCTGGCGAGCCGGTCGGCCTGGGTGGTGCGGGGCCCGGCGGGGGAAGTCTCGGTTTCGACCGACGCGATCGAGGGCCTGCGCGTAGACTGACTGCAAGGCAAGGAATGAACGGCCGGAGCCGGCGCACGCGTCGCCGGCCCATCTGGCGAGTCGGAGCACACGCAGATGATGGGAACCCCCGCGATGGACCGCAGACGCCGCGCATTCACGCTGCTCGAACTGATCGTGGTGCTTGGGATCATCTCGCTGCTGGCGGTGCTGATCGCGCCGCGGGTGGTAGGGCGCCTGGGCGAGGCCAAGCCGGTCGTGACGCGCCAGCAGATCTCCAACGCGGTCGGCGCGATCGAACTCTTCCGCGTGGACGTCGGGCGTTACCCCACGACCGAGGAGGGGCTCAAGGCGCTGTCGGAGCGTCCGAGCGCCGTCGAGGAGGCCAAGTGGAAGGGGCCGTACCTCGGGCGCAAGACCACGCCGAAGGACGGCTGGGGCAAAGAACTCCGCTACCGCGCGCCCGCGCAGAGCGAGGGCGCCAAGGACCTGGCCTTTGAGGTCTATTCGCTCGGCGCCGACGACCAGCCGGGCGGCGAGGGCGAGAACGCCGACATCTTCCACTGGGCAGAGTGACGTGCGCGTGGCCGACGCATCCACATCCCGCGTGGTCGAGGTCGCGGCGCGCGAGGGCGTGCCCCAGCGGAGCGACGTCGCGCTGACGCCCGACGCGGTGGACCGCGCGATCCTCGACGACCTGGTGGCGCGCAAGCGGATCGCCGCGGAGGACGCCCAGCGGCTGCTCGACCTGCACCGCGCGCAGGGACAGCGCCTGGCGCGCCTGCTGGTGACGGCGGGCCTGCTCTCGTGGGAGCAGCTGCGCGACGACCTCGCGCAGCGGTTGGGGCTTGGGGTGTGGGAGTCTCCGACGAACCCTGAGGACCTGGACAAGGAGGCCGCGGGCGTGCTGCCCCCGGCGTTCCTGCGGTTCAACCAGGCGCTGCCGGTTGCCGTGAGTGAGGGCTCGATCACGCTGGCGATGGCGCTGCCGCCCGACGAGGCGCTCGTCGAGAGCGTTCGCCAGGCGGCGCAGCGCGAGGTGGTGGTCGTCTGCGCGACGGCGGCGGAGATCGAGAGCGCGCTGGACACAGCGCTGGCGGACATCGAGGGCGAGGACGAGCAGGGCGGCGACGCGCTGCGCGTGCTCGATGCGGACACGCTGCGCGACCTGGCGTCCGAGGCGCCGGTGATCCAGTTCCTGTCGGGCGCGCTGGACCGCGCGGTCTCGCTCGGGGCGAGCGACATCCACTTCGAGAAACTCGAGCGGCGCACGCGCCTGCGCTACCGGGTGGACGGCGAACTGCTGGACGTCGACGCGCCGCCCGCGGCGCTCTACGCGGGCATCGTCTCGCGCATCAAGATCATGGCCCGGCTCGACGTGGGCGAGCGCCGCCTGCCGCAGGACGGGCGCATCCAGATGCACGCGGGCGGTCGGTCGATCGACCTGCGCGTGAGCGTGCTGCCCTCGATGCACGGCGAGGACGTGGTGCTCCGCATCCTCGACCGCGGCGCGGTGCAGCTGGACCTCGACACGCTCGGGCTCTCCGAGACGCAGCGCGAGCAGTTCCGCCGGCTGATCCACACGCCCGAAGGCATGC
>CALAFV010000205.1 GCA_937891445.1 uncultured Phycisphaerales bacterium
TCGGCTCGGATGAGGAGCGCACCCGTCTGGCTCAACTCTGGGCGAAGCAGGACCACAAGCCATGACCCCCCCCGCCCCCACTCCCACCGAGACTTCCTCGCCCTCCGATCTCGCCCTCCTCGAGGTCGCCGGCCCCGTTGCGCGGCTCACGCTCAACCGGCCCGATGCGCGGAACGCCCTGTCGCTCGACCTGCTGACGGCCTTGCACGCGCGGATGGAGGAACTCGAGAAGCGCGAGGACATCACGGTGCTCGTGCTGACGGGCGCCGGGAAGGCGTTCTGCGCGGGAATGGACCTCAAACAGGTGCTCAACGTCCCCGGCGCTCCCGCGCGGCTCCTGTCGTCGCTCGGCGAGTTCACGCTGCGGCTGCGGGCGCTGCCGATGGTCGTGGTTGGCCGCGTGAACGGGGCGGCGATCGGTGGCGGGTGCGGGCTGGCGTGCGTCTGCGACTTCGCCATCACGCACGCGGACTCCAAGATGGGCTTCCCGGAGGTGGACCTGGGCGTCTGCCCCGCGGTGGTGGCCCCTTGGCTGGTGCGGAAGGTCGGCGCGGGGCGGGCGCGGCGGATCCTCTTGGGGGGCGGGCTGATGTCCGGGCAGGGGGCGTTCGAGGCGGGGATCGTCACCCAGGTCGTGCCGACCGCCGCGGAACTCGACGGGGCGGTCGAGGAGTTGGTGCAGCGGCTGGCCTCGGGCGGGCCGCACGCGCTGCGTGCAACCAAACGCCTGCTCAACGAACTGGATGGTTCGCTCGACGCCGGGGTCGTACGCCGGGGGGCTGGCCTCTCCGCCTCCGTGGTCGAGATGCCCGAAACGCAGGCTGTTTTGAGGGCGAAACTGGGCATGTAAGCGTGGCCGGACGGCGGCGGTGAGCCGCCGCGGCCGTGACCCCCGGAGCGTGCGGGGTATACTCGCAGGACCGCCGGTTTGCGGTCAGTTTGTGCAATTCCTCCCCCCCTCCGGAGCCACCATGACCGCAACACCGCTCCCCCTCCAGCGCGATGAAGATGGGTGCCTGACCCTGCGTCTGGAGCAGCCGGGAGCACCGGTCGTGGTCCTCGACCATCCGCTGATCCAGCGGCTGGAACTGGCCCTGCGGGAAGCGGCGAGCGACACGCGGGCCCGGTGCCTGATCCTGGCCTCCGCCAGCGAGCGGGTCTTCGTCGCGGGGGCGGACCTCAAGTCGATCGAAGAACTGAGCAACGAGCAACTCGACAGGTACCTGGCGTACGGGCAGCAGGTCTTTGGCATGCTCTCGCAGTTGCCGTTCCCGACGGCCGCGGCGATCAACGGCGCGGCCCTCGGCGGCGGGCTGGAACTGGCGATGCACTGCGATGGGCTGATCGGCGCCCCCTCGCCGACAGGCAAGCCGTATCCGGTCGGGCTGCCCGAGGCGGGGCTGTGCATCTGCCCCGGCTGGGGCGGGACAAACCTGCTCCCGGCCCGGATCCACCCGGCGGAAGCAATCCGCCGGACGGCCTCGGGGCAGACGATGACCTTCGACGAGGCAACCGCGGCGGGCCTGTTCGACACGGTGGCGTCGTCCGCGGGCGAACTGCTCGCGACGGCGAAGGCGTGGCTGCTGGGGCGCATCGCCAAGGGACCGGTGAAGCGCGACGGAACGCCCTCGCGATGGATCGGCAGGCCCGAGTACGCCCCCGGCGTTCTGGCCGCGGTTCAGGCGGTTGAGCCGGAACTCCCCAAGACCGCCTCCGCCCGCGCGGTGCTCGACGCGGTTCGCGCGGGGCTGGGAGAGGGAGGGTGGAAAGGCGCGCTGGACGTCGAGCGGCGGGAACTGGTCCGCCTGCGGTCCACGCCGGAGGGGAAGGGGGCGATCAGGGCGTTTTTCGAGAAGTCGGCGGGGGCCAAGAAATCTGGATAGAATTGTTGACAATTGGAGGAGGGGCTGAGCGGGGGACGTCGGGGGGACGGAACGCCGGGCGGGGAGGAGGGGCGGGAAACACGACAGACGAAGGGACCCAGTATGGCCGACCTCAAGAACCTCAAGAACGTGTCGGAGAAGGACCGGAAGATGATCGAGGACGCCGAAGCGCTCCTCGGCCCCGAGCCCTCTTCGATGGGGTTCGTGAAGAACCTGTTCTGGGGCAACCTCCGCGAAGAACTCGTGTTCCCGTACCCCGAGCCCGACGCGGAGGAGACCGCGCGGTGCGACCAACTGCTGGCCCGGCTCGATGAGTACCTGCGGACCGAGCACCCGGCGATCCAGATCGACCAGGAGCAGGAGATCCCGCGCTGGGTGATCGACCGGCTCTTCAAGATCGGCGTGCTGGGGATGACGATCCCCAAGGAGTACGGCGGGCTGGGGCTGGGGATCACCAGTTACAACCGCGTGCTGGAGCGGATCGGCCAGACGTGCGGCTCGACGGCGGTGCTGGTGTCCGCGCACCAGTCGATCGGGTGCAAGGCGGTGATGCTCTTCGGGACCGAGGACCAGAAGAAGCGGTGGCTGCCGCACCTGGCGACGGACTGGCTCAGCGCCTTCTGCCTCAGCGAGCCCAACGTCGGCTGCGACGCCGGCGGGCAGGAGACCCGGTGCGAGAAGACTGAGGACGGCGAGTACTACATCCTCAACGGCGAGAAAAAATGGGCCACCAGCGGCGCCATCAGCGGCCTGTTCACCGTCATGGCCAAGCAGAAGATGCCCGACGGGAAGGAGAAGGTCACGGCGCTGGTGTGCACGCCGGACATGGAGGGGGTGGACATCTACCAGAAGAACCGGAGCAAGTGCGGCATCCGCGGCACGTGGCAGGCGCGGATCCGGTTCAAGAACGTGCGCGTCCCCAAGAGCCACCTGCTGGGCCAGGAGGGACGCGGGCTGAACATCGCGCTCTCGTGCCTGAACTACGGGCGGTGCACGCTCTCGGCGGGGATGCTCGGCGGGGCCCGCCGCGCGATGGACCAGGCGATCAAGTGGTCGCAGACGCGCTACCAGTTCGGCCGCCCGCTGGCAGAGTTCGAACTGGTCCGCACACGCATCGCGCACATGGCGGCCCTGACGTACGCCATGGACGCCGTGCTCTACATGACCACCGGCATGCTCGACCGGCATGATGAGGACATCATGCTGGAGACCGCGATCTGCAAGGTCTTCTGCTCGGAGATGGGCTGGCGCGTGGTGAACGACGCCATGCAGATCATGGGCGGCGAGAGTTACATGACCGAGAACGAGATCGAGCGGATCTTCCGCGACTCTCGCATCAACCTCATCGTCGAGGGCGCCAACGAGGTCATGCAGTCGTTCATCTTCGCCTACGGCGGCAAGCAACTCGCCGAGCGGATGCTGGGCATCCAGGAAGCCCTCGGCTGGAACGAGAAGGAGGGCATGGGGGCGAACCTCGCCCGCATCCTCCGCAACGCGACGCGGGCGAAACTCATGCAGGCGGCCGTACCGCTGGCGATGGAACTGTTCCTCGGCGTGCGTCGCAAGGCTCCGGTGATCAACAAGATCCATCCCTCGCTCCGCGACGAGGCCGAGCGTCTCTGCCGCTTCATCCGCGAGCACAGCCACCAGTTCAAGCAGGCCTCGCGCCGGTACCGGGAAGCGATCATCAACCGGCAGGCCGTGCAGGCCCGCGTGGCCGACAGCGGCCTGTGGCTGCACGCTTGGGCGTGCACGCTCAGCCGGCTGGACCTGGACATCCGCAAGGGCGGCGAGGGCGCCGAGTTCGAGCGCGACAAGGCCGCGGCGAAGCACTTCTTCGACCTGGCGGAGGAGACGATCCGCGACAACTTCCGCCGCCTCTACGAGAACACCGACGACACGATGCTCGAGGCCGCGTCCGCCGCGCTGAAGTACACCGAGACGCTCCCCAACGAACTGTTCTCGATCCCCGAGAAGTCGCCGGTGGCCGCGGGCACGGGCCGGCGCCTCAAGCAGGACGGGATCAAGCAGTTCCCGGGCGACAAGTACGTCCCCGCGGGCGCCGCAGCCAACGGGCACGGCTGAGCCCAGCGGCGGCCACCGCGGCCCTTCGGGCTGTCGGTTGTGTCCGACCCACGCGGTCCGCGTGGGCTAGTGACCACTATGTTCCGAGGTCGCTGACCTCGGCAAGCCAGCACGAACCATGCGCCGGTTTCGGCTAAACTAGAGGCGCGGTGGGTCCCGCCGCCGCTCACCGCCCCGGCAGGCACGCAGCGTCCCTGTCCAACCCCCACCGGAACACGGCCCCGGGGGCCGTGATGGAGCCCGAAATGCCCCGACGCACCGTCTACACCGCCCAGGTTGACTACCTCCAGATTCTCGATGAGAACGGCAACCTGGACGAGTCGCTGGCCAAGGACACGCTCACCGACGAGCAGGTCGCGTATCTGTACGACTTCATGCTGACCTGCCGGACGCTCGACGACGTGGCGTTCAAACTGCAGCGCTCCGGCCGCATGGGCACCTACCCCCAGAACAAGGGCCAGGAGGCGGCGGCGATCGGCTCGGGCTTCGCGGCCCGCAAGGGCGTGGACTTCCTCGTCCCCTGCTACCGCGAGAACGCGGCCCTGTTCCTGCACGGGCTGCCGATGCACTACATCCTCCTGCACTGGATGGGGGATGAGCGCGGCAACCAGATCCCCGAGGGGGTCAACATGACCCCGCTGTCGATCCCGATCGGGACGCAGATGCTCCACGCAACGGGGATCGCCTGGGCGTTCAAACTCCGCAAGGAGGAGCGCGTCGCGATCACCTATTTCGGGGACGGCGCGACCAGCGAGGGCGACTTCCACGAGGCGATGAACTTCGCCAGCACGCTGGAAGTGCCGGTGGTCTTCTTCTGCCAGAACAACCAGTGGGCGATCTCGGTCCCCCGCGAGCAGCAGATGGCCTCCGAGACCGTCGCGCAGAAGGCGATCGCGTACGGCATGCCGACGATCCAGGTGGACGGCAACGGCCTCTTCGCGGTCTACAAGGCCAGCAAGGAGGCGATCGAGCGTGCCCGCGGCGGGGGCGGCCCCTCGTTCATCGAAGCCGTGACCTACCGCCTGG
>CALAFV010000206.1 GCA_937891445.1 uncultured Phycisphaerales bacterium
CCGAGATCTACACTCTTTCCCTACACGACGCTCTTCCGATCTGCAGCGCATCGCCCAGCGGACGACGGCCGCGGCCCTGGCTCGTTCGTACGAGGCCGACATGATGCACAGCGATGATGGAAGCATCGCCAACGCGTCGTCGACGCGGCTGTGCACGACCGGCGGTGTCGTAGGAGGATCGGGTCGTCGGGCCATGACTCCACCCGAACGTTGAGTGTACTGCGCACTTGGGGCAGGTGCCGTCAGGGTAATGTTGGACCAAACCGACACTGAATCATGTGGTTCGTTTGTGGACAACGAGCGCAGGAGTGAAAAAGTGCTTCGAAGTGTTGCAGTGTGGGGCAAAGTGGGTGATAATCCCACGCATGGCCACGGAAGGTCCGACGGAGTCCACACCGCGTGCTCTTTACCGGGCTTTCCAACCACTCGATCGACGCCAAGTTCCGGCTCGCGGTGCCCGCAAAGTACCGCAACCAGTGGGACGCGGCGCGAGATGGGGCCGCCTGGTACTGCCTCCCCTGGCCCACCGGCCACCTGAGGCTTTACACGGAGAACCGCTTCCGTGCCCTGGCCGAGCAGCGGGAGCAGACCCTGACCCCCGGCTCGGACGAGGCCGAACTCGAAAAGGTGATCTTCGGGTTCGCCGAGCGGGTCGAGCCCGACGCCGCGGGAAGGATCGCGATCCCGCGGCACCACCTCGAGATGACCGGCCTGGGGACCGAGGTGGTTGTGGTCGGCGCGGGCGTGCGCCTCGAAGTGCACGACCGGGCCAAGTGGGAGCAGCAGAAGGACGACCTGTTCAAGCGCCTGCCCGACCTGATCGCCGCGGTGCAAGCGCGAGGCAAGGCCTGAGCGAGCAGTAAGAGGAGGAGAGCGGGACGGATTTCGTGGGACGAGGAGGCCCCGCTGCAGGAGACAGCCTGGCCGGTCGGAGACGGGCGGACTGGGCGTTGACAAGTCAGAAGCCTGCGAAAGCAGACTCCCCCCGCGGGGGTCGTCGCGGGAGCGACCGGACGGACCTGCACGGAAGCAGGACGCCCCTCGCCCCACGCGACGGCCCGGCGGCCGCGGGACGAGCCCGGGCCGCGAGGACGGCACGAACGGAATCGGGCTCCGACGGGGCATCTCCCAGCCGGTTGCAGGGACGCGCCGGTTCAGGTGCCCACCCCACGTCGGGGCCAGGCCTCGCCCAGCCCACACGGCCGCCCGGTCCACCCGCCAGGGACCGCGCGGTCTTCGGCCCACCCGGCCCACAGACCATTTCCGGCGGCGGGGCTCCCCACCACCACCACCCACCCCGTTGCCACGCGCCGCCCTGTGCGCCCAGCGCAGAGGGCGGCGCTGTCTTGGGGCGTCTCCGACCATCGCGCACAACATGTGACAGCAGGCGGGCCATCGCGGCCAGCGCCGTCAGTCCAGCCGCTCCGGCGCAGGCGGCCGCCACCGGCCGGACGTCACCTCCTCGCGGGGCGAGTGCAGCCGCATCGTGAACTCGCCCGGTGGGATCCACCGCATGCCGGGCGGGCGGCCGCGCCCAGCAGGACCGCCCCGGCAACGACGGCGACGCACACCATGCGGCAACTCCCCGGTTCGGAGAGTGTCACACGCCGCGGGCGAGCGCCCGCGCCGGGCGCCGCCCCCGTTCCGGTGCTCACCCCAGCCGCGCCCCACCCGCGGCTCAGTCCTCATCCGCGTGCGGCTTGTACGCCGCCACGATCTCCGCCTGCAGGTGCGGCGGGGCCTGCTCGTCGTGGCTGTAGTCCATCGTGTACGAGCCCTGCCCGCCCGTCAGGCTCTTGAGTTCGTTCGAGAGGTTCTGCAACTCACCCAGCGGCGCCTGCGCCTTGATGATGCACGTGTCGCCCACCACGCTGGAGTCCGACACGCGCCCGCGCTTGCCCGACATCATCCCCGCCAGGTCCCCCATGTACTTCGCGGGCGCCGTGATCTCCACCGTCACGTACGGCTCCAGCAGCGCCGGCTTCGCCTTGTGCACCGCGTCGATGAACGCCTTCTTCGCCGCGGTGATGAACGCGATCTCCTTCGAGTCCACGTCGTGGTACTTGCCGTCGTACAGCGCCACGCGGATCCCCGTCATCGGGTACCCCGCGATCGCGCCGTCGGCCATCACCATCCGCACCCCCTTCTCCACCGCCGGCCAGAACTGCCGCGGCACCGCCCCGCCCACGATCTCCGACACGAACTCGAACCCCTCCGGGTGATCCGGCGGCAGCGGCTCGATGCGCAGGAACACCTCGCCGAACTGCCCGGCCCCGCCCGTCTGCTTCTTGTGCCGGTGGTGCCCCTCGGCCTTCGCCGTGATCGTCTCCTTGTACGCGATCTTCGGCCGGCTCGTGGTCAGTTCGATGTTGAAGTTGTTCTTCAGCCGCTCCAGGATCACCCGCAGGTGCAACTCCCCCAGCCCGCGCATCACCGTCTGCTTCGTCGCGTTGATCCGCTCGACCACGAAGCACGGATCCTCCTCCATCAACTTCGCGCACGCCCCGGAGAACCTCCCCTCGTCCGCGTGGTTCTTCAGTTCCACCGCCAGCCCGAACATCGGCTTGGGCAGCGGCAGCGGGATCAGGTGCAGGCTGTCCAGATCGTGGCTGTCGTGCAGCACCCCGTTGAACCGCACCTCGTCCACCTTCGAGATCGCCCCGATGTCCCCCGCCACGATCTCCTGCACCTCCACCATCTCCTTCCCCTGCGGCTTGAAGAGGTGCCCGATCCGCAGCGGCTTCTTCTGGTCGTCCATGAACAGTTCGCTCTTGGCGCGCACCGTCCCGCTGTGCACGCGGAAGAACGCCAACTTGCCCACGAACGGGTCCGTCGTCACCTTGAAGATGTGCGCTACCACCGGCCCGGATGGGTCCGGCCGCGGGTGATACTCCTCCTCCGTGTCCCCCTGCCGCACCGCGAACTCCGACGGGCTCACCTCCTCCGGCGACGGGCACAGATCCGCAAAGATGTGCAGCAGGTCCTGCACCCCCACCCCCGTCTTGGCCGACACGAAGCAGATCGGCACCAGGTGCCCCTCGCCCAGGGCCTTCTCGAACGCCGCGTGCACCTGGTCGGGCTTGAGGTTCTGCCCCTGCTCCAGGTACAGCGTCATCAACTCCTCGTCCATCTCCACGACCTGGTCGAGGATCGCCGTGTGCGCCGCGTGCACCGACGAGAAGTCCGTCGCGTCCCCCGCCTCGTCGCTCCCGTCGTGGTCGAAGACGTTGATGACGTCCTTCCCACCCTTGGCCGGCAGGTTGATCGGCAGGCACACCGACCCGAAGGTCTCGCGGATGGCCGTGACCAGCCCCTCCAGGTCCGCCTCGGAGGAGTCGATCTTGTTGATCACGATCATCCGCGGGATCTTCCGGTCCGCCGCCACCGACATCAGCCGGCGCACCGTGCTGTCGATCCCCCGCAGCGGATCCATCACGATCGCCACCGTCTCCCCCGCAGGGATCGACGCGATCGCGTGCCCGAGGAAGTCCGCCATCCCCGGCGTGTCAACGATGTTCACCAGATGCCCGTGGAAGTTGAAGTGCACCACCGCCGCGGCCAGCGAGTGCTTGTGGTGCCGCTCCTCCTCCGTGTAATCCGAGACCGTCGTCCCCTCCTCCACCGACCCCAGCCGCTTGGTCGCCTTGGCCTCAAACAGCAGTCGCTCGGTCAGGGTCGTCTTCCCGCTCGAACCCTGACCGACCAGCACAATGTTCCGGATATCGGCGGGTTTGTAGGTCTGTCCAGCCATGGGTCGGGCTCCTCTCCCCGGCGGGCAGTCCGTCGCGCAACACAGCGGCGGGCCGCAGGACGCCGGATGTCAGGCCGGGCCGCCACAGACAACGCGACGCGGCCACGCCCACGCGGCGAGACCGCGGACAGGGAGGCGAGCCCGGCGAACGGGCTTCACCCGCAGTGTAATGGTTCCGTCAAGCCGGGGGTAGCCCGACCGTGTGAAGACCGTTCACGCGGTCACGTCGAGCCGCGCCAACATCGCGGCCGGCGGCAGCGGCGGGAGGGTCGTGATCGGCGAAACCTCGCCCAGCCGCGGACCCCGCAAGGCCGGCTCGATGGGCCGCTCACCCTCGATCACCCTGGCGTCCTCGCGACAACGATCCGAAGCCGTCGCGCGATCATCGCAGCACGCGCTCGACCGCACCGGCGAAGTATCCGGCAGCCGGGCCAGGTGCTCGCTGAACGTCAGTTCGACCCGGTCCCGCGCGTTCCGCTCCTCAAGATGACACCAGTACGGCGCCGGCGTCGGCGACGGACAGCAGTCGCTCGGCCGCCGCGGGTCCAGGCGCGTCGCGCACGCGCGCTCCACCACCCGCACCGCCCGGTGCGCGGCGACGACCCGCGCCGGCAGCGCGGGCCCATATCCGATCTGGCCGACAGGGCCGAGCATCCACCCGCACTGCTCCAATCCGCGTGCCCGCCGCCGCGGCCCGATAAAGACCGCCCCCGCCAGAGCCTCAGCGGCCCTCGCGTCCACCTCCCCGCGCCGACGTTGCCCCGCGGCAACAATCCGCATCCACCCCACGTCGCCGGGACACAACAGTGCTGCGCACCGACGAACTCGACTACGACCTCCCTGACGACCTGATCGCGCGCCACCCCGCCCACCCCCGCGACGCCGCTCGCCTCCTCGTCGTCAGCCGCTCCGACCCCGCGCTCCTCCACGACCGCCACGTCCGCGACCTCCCCGACTACCTCCGCCCCGGCGACGCCCTCGTCCTCAACACCACGCGCGTCCTCCCCGCCCGCTTCCGCGGCGAGCGCATCGACTCCCGCGGCAAGGTCGACGGCCTCTACATCGCCCCCGCCGGACCCACGACACCCGAGCGCCCCGGCCCCGCCCACTGGGCCGTCCTCCTCAAAGGCCGACGCATCAAGCCCGGCGTCCTCGTGCGCCTCTTCGAGCGCGACGGCACAACACCCAGCGGCCTGGCCCTGCGCATCATCGACCGCCACCACGGCCAGCACACCCCAGGCGCCGACACCGGCGACCACGACCCCGACTCCGGCGGTTGGATCGCCGCGCTCGAACCCGAGGCGGGCTTCCCGCCGGATCTCGCAAGCGCCGACGCCCCGACGATCCTCGCGCGCATCGGCCTCACGCCGCTCCCCCCCTACATCCGCCAGGCCCGCAAGCGCCAGGGCGAAGGCGACGCCGACCCCGCGGCCGACGACACCGACCGCAGCGAATACCAGACTGTCTTCGCCGATCCCGCGCGAGCCGCCTCCGTCGCCGCCCCCACCGCCGGCCTGCACTTCACCCCCGACTTGCTCGCCCGCCTCGAGAGCAAGGGCATCCGCCGCGCCGAGGTCATCCTCCACGTCGGCCTCGGCACGTTCAAACCTGTGGAAACCGAGTACGTCGAGCAGCACCCGATGCACGCCGAGTGGTGCGAGGTCCCTGCCCTCACCCGCCGCACCCTCGCCCAGACCCGCGCGGCCGGAGGCCGCATCGTCGCCGTCGGCACCACCACCGCCCGCACGCTCGAGTCCTTCGGCGCCGCCGTCTTCGACGACGCGCCGGCCACCGCCCCGCTCTCGCACCACACCCGCCTGCTCATCACCCCCGGCTACCGCTGGCAGGTGGTGGACATCCTCATGACCAACTTCCACCTCCCGCGCACCACCCTCATGGCCATGGTCGCCGCCCGCCTCGGCGACGACGGCCCCCACCGCCTCCGCACCATCTACGCCCACGCCGTCCGCCAGCGCTACCGCTTCTACTCCTACGGCGACGCGATGCTGGTCCTTCCGTGAAGGAAATGGCCAAATAGCAGATGGCCAAATGGCCAAA
>CALAFV010000207.1 GCA_937891445.1 uncultured Phycisphaerales bacterium
GCATGATCGACCACAACGTCACCACCATCGCCCGCGCCCTCGGCGGCCAGGCGCCGCCGGGGGGAATGCAGGACAAACTCACGTCCAGGTGACTCCCCTTGCATGTTCACCACGGAGATCACGGAGAACACGGAGAAGAAGCATGAAGCAGATGTGCAGAGCAAGCCAGGGCTTCGCCGCTCGGTCTCCTCTCCGTGCGCTCCGTGTTCTCCGTGGTGAACCCCTCCCGGCCGTGCACGCCACGCAGGCAGCGCCACGATGACCGTTCATCGCACCTCATCCCCGACTTCCCTCGCCTCACGCCCCGAGCACTCGCCGGACTCGCCCCTGTCCGTCCACGACATGACGGTCGCCTACCACCGACGCCCGGTTCTGTGGGACATCGACTACGACGCCCCCGACCGCTCCCTCATCGCCATCGTCGGCCCCAACGGCGCCGGCAAGAGCACCTTCATCAAGGCCTGCCTCGGCCTGGTCCCCAAGGCCTCCGGCACCGTCGAGATCTACGGCCGCCCGTATCGCGAGCAGCGCCGCCTGGTCGGCTACGTCCCGCAGCGCGAGAGCGTGGACTGGGACTTCCCCGTCTCCGCCCTCGACGTCGTCGCGATGGGCCGCTACGCGAAGATCGGTTGGTTCCGCCCCGTCTCACGCGCCCACAAGGCCGCCGCCCTTGACGCCCTCGCCCAGGTCGGCATGGCCGACTTCGCTCACCGCCAGATCAACCAACTCTCCGGCGGCCAGCAGCAGCGCGTTTTCCTCGCCCGCGCCCTGGCGCAGGAGGCGAAGATCTACTTCATGGACGAGCCCTTCGCCGGCGTCGATGCCGCCACCGAGGCCGCCATCGTCGCCATCCTCCGCCGCCTCCGGGACGAGGGCCGCACCGTCATCTGCGTCCACCACGACCTTCAGACCGTCCCCGACTACTTCGACCACGTCCTGCTGCTCAACACGCGCGTCGTCGCCGCCGGCCCCGTCTCCGGCCCCAACTCCGTGTTCACCCGCGACAACCTCCAGAAGACCTACGGCGGCCGCCTCACCCTCCTTGAGGAAGCCGCCCAGGCCATGGCCAAAGCGGGGACGTCGCTATGACGGGCGCCGGGTGCTGGGCGGCGGCCACGAGCGGCCAATGGACCTCTTCTATTGCCCATTCCCTATTCCCCCCTGCCTCCTTCTCCGAACTCCTCCGCATCCTCACCCTCCGCTCCGGCTACAACGCCGCCGTCGTCATCCTCGGCGCCACGCTCCTTGGCCTCGCCGCGGGCGTCATCGGCGCCTTCGCCCTGCTCCGCAAGCGCGCCCTCATGGGCGACGCCCTCGCCCACGCCACCCTCCCCGGCATCGCCGCCGCCTTCCTCGCCGCCACGGCCCTCGGCGGCCAGGGTCGTTCGCTCCCCGTGCTCCTCGTCGGCGCGGCGATCACCGGCGTCCTGGGCATCCTCGCGGTCCACGCCATTGTTCGCCACACGCGCCTGAAGGAAGACGCCGCCATCGGCGTCGTCCTGTCCGTCTTCTTCGGCCTCGGCGTCGTTCTGCTCTCCTACATCCAGTCCCTCCAGCAGGGCAACGTCGGCGGCCTGAGCACCTTCATCTACGGCCAGACCGCCGCCATGAGCCGCGCCGACGCTCTGCTGATCGGCTCGGTCGCCGCCGCCTCCGTCGTGCTGGCGCTGCTGCTGATGAAGGAGTTCCGCGTCGTCTGCTTCGACGACCGCTTCGCCGCCGCCATCGGCCTCCCCGTCGGCCTCATCGACCTGCTGATGATGACCCTCGTCGTCATCGTCACCGTCATCGGCCTCCAGGCCGTCGGCCTCATCCTGATCGTGGCGATGCTCATCATCCCCCCCGCGGCGGCCCGCTTCTGGACTGAGCGCATGGCCCGCATGACCCTCGCCTCCGGCGGCATCGGCGCCCTCAGCGGCTACCTCGGCGCCAGCGCCTCCGCCCTCCTCCCCCGCCTCCCCGCCGGTTCGGTGATCGTCCTCACCGCCGGCGCTCTCTTCCTCCTCTCCATGCTCCTTGCGCCCTCCCGCGGCGTCCTCACCGCCGCCCTCCGCTCCGCCCGCCTCCGCCTCCACGTCGCCCTCGAACACACCCTCCGCGGTGCGTACGAAACCCTCGAATCCCAATCCCCCGCTCCCCCCTCGGCTCCTCCTCCCCCCGTCCCCCTCTCCGCCATCCACGCCGTCACCACCATGCACCCACTCCTGTGGCTGCTCACCAAACTCTCCCTCCGCCGCCGCGGCCTCGCCGCGCTCGCCGACGCCGGCGCCACCCTCCGCCTCACCCCCCGCGGCCTGGCCGAGGCCGCCCGCCTCACCCGCAACCACCGCCTCTGGGAGGAGTACCTCGTCACCCACGCCGACATCGCCCCCTCCCACGTGGACCGCTCCGCCGACCTCGTCGAGCACATCCTCTCCCCCGACCTCGTCGCTGATCTCGAACGCTCCCTCCGCGCCCGAGGCGAGTTGCCAACTCCACCCCCAAGTGTGCATCCGATAGGAAAAGGACTGAGGACTTAGGATTGAGGACTTCGTGGCACGTCGCCCGAACGTCGCAAGTGCACAACTCCACACCAACCCCCATCACGCAAAACGAAATCCTAAGTCCTCCCCCAGTCCCCAATGCCCCCCTCCCTCCACACCTTCCTCTCCACCGACCTCCCCGCCCTCCTCGCGGCGACCTTCGCCGCCGTCTCCTGCGCCCTGCTGGGCAACTTCCTCGTTCTCCGCCGCCAGTCCCTCATGGGCGACGCCATCAGCCACGCCGTTCTCCCCGGCCTGGTCGCCGCCTTCCTCATCGCCGGCACACGTTCCGCCTGGCCCATGTTCGTCGGCGCCGCCCTCGCCGGCGTCGTCACCGTCGTTCTCGTCGAACTCGTCCGCCGCCTCGGTCGCGTCGAGCCCGGCGCGGCGATGGGCGTCGTCTTCTCGATCATGTTCGCCCTCGGCGTCGTCCTCCTCGAACGCGCCGCCGCCCGCCACGTGGACCTCGACGCCGACTGCGTCCTCTACGGCCAACTCGAACTCATCTTCTGGTTCCCCCCAAACACCTGGTCCGACCTGCTCACCCTCGACACCCTCTCCCAGTTCCCCCGCCAGCCCACCACCCTCGCCGTCGTCACCCTCCTCACCATCGCCCTCGTCACCCTCCTGTTCAAGGAACTCCGCCTCGCCGCCTTCGACCCCGACCTGGCGACCTCCCTGGGCTTCAGCGCCACCGCCCTTCACTTCATCCTCATGCTCTTCGTCGCCGGCGCCGTCGTCGCGTCGTTCGAGGCCGTCGGCTCCATCCTCGTCGTCGCGATGCTCATCTGCCCCGCCGCGACCGCGCGCCTGCTGACCGACCGCCTTCTCCCGCAGGTGCTCGTCTCCGTTCTCGCCGCGCTGATCTCCGCCCTCGGCGGCTACGCCCTCGCCGCCACCGCCCCCACCTGGCTCGGCACCCCCAAGGCCCTCAGCGCCGCCGGCATGATCACCACCGTCAGCGGCGTCCTCCTCACCGCCGCCATCTTCTTCTCACCCACCCACGGCGTCCTCGCCAAGCGCCTCCGCCACGTCCGCCTGGCCATCACCATCGCCCGCGAAGACCTTCTTGCCACGCTCTACCGCCTCGAAGAGGCGAACCAGCCCCCTCCCGCCGCTGCTCAGTCCTCAGTCCTCAGCCCTCAGTCCTTCGCCCTCCGCCTCGCCCTCCGCAACCACGAAATCGAGCAGACTCCCTCCGGCGCCCTCCGTCTCACCGAAACCGGCCGCGACGCCGCCCGCCGCCTCATCCGCACCCACCGCCTCTGGGAGACCTACCTCGTCGAGGCCGCCAACCTCCGCCCCGACCACGTCCACGACACCGCGGAAACCCTCGAACACCTCACCACGCCCCCGATCCACGCCGAACTCACGCGCCACCCACCCCCGCCCACCGATCCCCAGGGTAAACCCATCCCCTGACTCCCTCTCCCCCTTCCCGCGCCCGCCGCGCCGGAACCTTCGCCCGTCCTGCGCATCGAACCCTATAGCGGCTCTCTCCCCCAGACCCGCGCGTGCAGGACGATGCCCCGAACCCACCCAATCCGCGCCCTCACCGCCGCGCTCCTCACCCTCGCGGCGATCCTTGCCCCCGCCCCCTCCCTGCGCGCCCAGACCGCCGTCACCGCCGCTTCCACAACCACGAGCTGGCCCGCCCCCGACCGCCTCCGCATCTCCGAATTCGCCCCCGGCATCGAGTTCTGCACGCTCCCCTACGAGCAGGCCCGCCAGAAGGCCAAACGCGAGTGCAAACTCTTCGTCGTCATCGCCATCGAGCCCGGCACCCCCGAGGCCGCCATCGCCGAGCGCAGACTCCTCCGCAACCCCACTCTCGCCTTCTTCCTCAAGTGGCACGCCGTGACCGTCAAGGTCACGGGCTCCTGCGTCTCCTTCACCGTCTACAAGGACGACGAGGTCCTCGGCAGCATCGGCTGCATGAAAGACCGCCTCTCCCCGCAGATCGACGCCGTGATCGCCTCTCTCCCCGCGGCACAGCTCGACGGCCTCCGTGGCGCCGCGCGTCCCACGCCCGGCGCCGCCGGCGCCCTGTTCACCGTCGACTACGCCCTCGAGAAGATCCGCGCTGTCGACCCCGTCTGGTACGCGCTCCACGAGCGCCGCAACCCGCCCCCGCAGCCCCCGCCCCTCCCGCCGCCCTTCCATCTCCAGGACGACGGCCGCGCCGAGGTCATCGGCGAGGGCGAGGACCCCCCGGCCGACGAGGGCGCG
>CALAFV010000208.1 GCA_937891445.1 uncultured Phycisphaerales bacterium
CGGGCGTGTTGGGCCCCAGCCCGTGGTCGTGCCACGCCTGGATCGCGGGGATGCCCTGCGCCATCGGCGGCATCCCGGCGAACGTCATCTGGAATGTCGCCTGGTTGATGTTCGCGATGCGGTATGACGCATTGTTGTGCTTCGTGGCGGGACCGGCCTCGCCCGTGGCGACATAGACGCCCTCGGCAATGTAGATGGCCCCGGGGAAAGACGACGCGAGCAGATCGGCCTGGGCGACCTGGAGGCGCCGATCGACGGCGTTGCCGGAGAACGATGGGATCGAGCCGAACTGGGCGGTCCACGGGTTGACCTGGCTGCGCGGCATCAGGCGTACCTGGGTTGCGTTCCAGGCGGAGCTGTAGACGTCACGGCAGCCCGACCCCAGAATGTCGCCGCCGCCACCGTTGCACGGCAGGCCGCAGCCGCCCATGGGAGCGGCGCAACACGCGACCTTGGTCCAACTCTGGCCGATCTGGATCAGCCGGCCGTCGTGGAGGCGATAGAGGTTGAAGCCCACCCCCGGGCTGCCGTCACTGATCCACGCGATGTCGGTGTCGCCCATGTTGCAGGTGGCGGTGTCGAAGACGTAGGCGCGGATGCCGGCGATGGGGCCGTAGGTCGAGGCCGACGTGACGTCGGCGTACAGGATGTCCGGGCCGGACGAGGGCTGGGCGGGGACGAACTGGGGAAAGGCGGCGATGGCCGCGCCGGCGAGCAGCCACACGGCGGGGGTGGGGTTCGCGCCCATGCGGGACCTCCTGCGTGTTCGGGATGATCGACAGCGTACCACACCGGCTGGAGCGGCACCAGAAGGATGGACGCCGTTCGTGGTGGGTGGGCGGGCTATTTGCGGTGGTACACCGACTCGGCCTCGATCCCCAGAGCAAAGCCCCCGGCGGCGACGCGACGGATGGCGTCGAGGATCACGTCGTTCTCCTCCCCCTTGGAGAGGTAGCCCCACGCCCCGGCCTCGACGGCGCGGTCGATGAAGTCGCTGCGCACGTGCCCGCTGAGCATGATGACGCGGACGTCCGGGACCTCGGCGGAGAGTTCGGCGAGGGCCTCGAAGGAGTCGCGGCCGGGAATGTCCACGTCCAGCAGGACGATGTGGGCGCCGGAGCGTTTGACCCGATCGGTCAGTTCGAGCGTGTCGGGGAGCCAGCCGGCCCACTCGAATCCCGGTTCGCGGCGAAGTTTCCGCTCGATCGCTTCGGCCACAAAGTCGTTGTCATCTACGCACAGGACCCTGATCGGCTCTGACGGCATGGTCTTCCTCGCTCGGGGTCCCGGGGAATCGGCGGCGCCGCCACGCGTGGGGCGGCCCCTGACGGGATAGTTTACGTCAAGCGGAACGGACCCGTGCGGCGGTGCCGGCGGTCCGCTTCGGAGGCGCGGGGGCGATGGCGACGCGACCTGAAGAGAGACTCATGGGCGGAGCGTCGGCCGGCAGCACTCACCTATGGGTGTGAATGTGCGTTTATTCAGCGCTGCCGCTCCGACAACCCTGCGGGGGAGAGGGCCGGGCGCCGTGACCATGACGGCCACGCGCGAGATGGCACGCACCCTCCGGGAGCGGGCGGAACGGGTTTCGTGCGGGACCTCGCGCCGCGCATCGGGATGGATGCAACCGCGGGCCCCCGGCACAGCGCACACCGTCTACCGTACGCGGCGCTCGGCGGAGTGCCCCGCCGGCCGCAATGAGCCCACACCTGGAGGTCCCATGCGTCGTCACGCTGTGCTTCTTGCTCTCTTTGGCGCTTCCGCCGCGCTGTGTGTGCCGGCGGAGGCCGAACGCGTTCGTTTCACGTTCACGGGGACCGTCACGGCGGTCAACGGGCAGGGGACCCCGCCGGCGGAGATCGAGATCGGCGCGCCGTTCACGGTCTCGTTCGTCTTCGAAACGACGACGCCGGATACGGATCCCGCCGTGAACCACGGCTTCTACGAGGACGCCGTGCGGACCGCCTCCGCGGATATCAATGGGTTGGTCGTCAGCGCAACCGGCGGGCTCATCACGGTGCTCAACAACGGTTTCGTCGGCGACACCCTCTTCTACGAGTCGGTCACCAGCGAGTACCGCGTGCAGGTCAGCCTGACCGACATCCAGCGGGTGGCGATCGACACCGACGAACTGCCGGGCGACATCGACTTCTCGCTGTGGGACATGAACAACTTCTACCTCGGCGACCTGACCGAGGAGGACTCGTGGACGGCCGTCGGGACGATCACGTCGTTCGAGCGGGAAGTGCTCGTCGGCTGCCCGGTGGACTGGAACGGCGACGAGGAGGTCAACTCCAGCGACATCTCCGCCTTCCTGACCGGATGGCTCCAGAGCGTGCAGAACGGCTCGCTGGAGGCCGACTTCAACTTCGACGGGCAGGTCAACTCCTCGGACATCTCGGCCTTCCTGACCGGGTGGCTGGCGGCCGTGCAGGGTGGCTGCTGAGCCGGCAACGGTCCCCGATGAACACGGATGCGGCCCCGGCGCTCGTAGCCGGGGCCGCTCGTTTTCTGGCGGTATCCAAGCGCGGTGGCTTTGGCCCGGCGGCGGGCTTGGCTATCCTCATGCGAGCGCCGGAGTGGCGGAACTGGCAGACGCAGCGGATTCAAAATCCGCCGCCCGATGAGGGCGTGCAGGTTCGATTCCTGTCTCCGGCATTGATCTCCCGACCGGCCCGGGAGCGGGGAACCCCGCGGTGGCGGGATTCGTAACTCGTGCGTCAGGTCTGGTGACGGCGGTGCGTGGCCCGGCTAACCTTGTGGCCCGACCCGTGGCGGCTTTGAGGCTGCCCGCGTGCGTCGCTCCTTGACCAACGTTCCTCAAGCCCACATGCCAGGCCCGATGACCTCGGGCCGCAGTAGAGAAAGGCTTTGCGACTATGTCCGACGCTCCTCAGCAGCAGCCCCAGCAGCAGCAGGTCCAGCTCCGCATCGACGAGTCGAAGATGCACACCACCTACGCGAACACCATCCGTACCTCGACGACGGGGGATGAGGTGGTGCTCGACTTCGGGATGAACCTGCCGATCCCCGGGCCGGACAACCAGCCCGTGCTGCTGTTCTCGGTGGGCTCCCGGGTGGTGATGAACTGGCGTGGGGCGAAGCGGCTGGCGATCAGCCTCGGCCAGGTGATCCGGCAGTACGAGGAGCGCAACGGCGAGATCAACCTCGGCGGGCCGCAGCAGGGCCAGAGCGGCCAGGGCCCGCGGCTCTCTCAGTAAGCCGCGCTCCTCACATCCTCGGGACCGTTGCCCTGAGGGGCGGCGCGTCCGAGAAGCAGACCTGCCGGTGACCCGCTCAACCGGGCAACCCCAAGGGCCGCGCAGTCCGTACAGTTGTGCGGCCGGGTGGGCGTGCGCCCGCGGTGCGTGACGGGACCGGCGGCACGCGGTGGAGCGAGAGGCAGACCGGGAGCCCGAGTGAGCGAAGCGCAGACAACCAGCGCTCAGTCCGCGGCCGCGCCGCGCGGCGGCGGTGTGGGGGCGGCGGCGACCACGGCGACGATGCGGCGTGCATCCGCCGAGGCGGCCGGTGCGCCCGTGGGCGGGGCCTCCGCAGCGGCCGAACTGCACGACTTCCTCGTGACGCTGCTTGAGCAGCAGGCGGGGCTCGTGGGCGGCGTGGCGGGGGCGGTGTACCTCGTCGGGTCGTCGCTGCGACAGGCGGGGATCGCGGCGGTGTACCCCGTCGGCGCCGAGGGCGGCGGGACGCTCGACCGCGCGATGCTGACGCGGATGGAGCGGATCGGCGCCAAAGCCGCGTCGGAGGGACGCGGGGTGGTCGAGGCCGTCACGCTCACCGAGCCGACCGGGCTATACCACGCCGAAGCGACGCACCGGCTGATCGGCTGCCCGCTGGCGGCGGCTGATGCGGTCCATGGAGCAAGCGTGCTGCTGGTTCCGCTCTCGGGACCGGGCGGGCGCATGCCCGCGGCGGAGGGACTCGAGCGGCTCCGACTGACGGCGGCGAGGTTCGAGGCATTCCTCTGGAAGCAGCAGTGCCTCGGCGAGGCTCACGCGAAACTGAGGCTGCGGGAGACGCTGGAACTGCTGGACGCGGCGCAGCAGGGCGGCGATGCCGCGACGATGGGCTCGCTGTTCTGCCACGAACTGGCGCGGCGCTTCGGGTGCACGCGAGTCTCGCTTGGCCTGGTGCGGGCCGGCGGGCAGTTGAAACTGACGGCGGTGAGCGGGGCGGACGAACTGGACCGCCGCGGAGCCGCGGCGACAGCGCTCGAAGCGGCCATGGAGGAGTGTGCCGACCAGGACGCCGAGATCGTCTATCCGCAGCCGCCGGAGATGCAGGCCGACCCTGCGCTGCGGCGCGTCACGCGGGCGCACGAGGAACTGAGCGCCAAGTTCGGGCCGGCGGCCATCCTGAGCCTGCCGCTACGGGTGGAGGGGGACCTGGTGGGCGTGGTGGTGCTGGAGCGCGAGGCATCGGACCCGTTCCCGCCGGGGGCGATCCCGCTGATGCGTCTGATCGCGGAGTTCATCGGCCCCGCGGTGTGGACCCGGCGCATGGCCGACCGCGGTGTGCTTGCGGTGATGCGCGACCGCGCGGTGGAGATTGCGACGATCGCCGTCGGGCCGCGGTACACGGGGGCGAAGGTCCTGGGCGTGCTCCTGCTGCTGGTCGTGCTCGCGGCGGCGCTGGTGCCGATTCCCGGGCGGATCGTGGCGGAGGCAGAAACGCGGGCGGCGGTGTCGCGTCTGATCTCGCCCCCGTACCCGGGATACCTTGCGTCGGTGAACGTCAAGCCCGGCGACACGGTGAGCGAAGGGCAGGTGCTCGCGACGCTCGAGACCGAGGAACTGGAGCGCCAACTCGCGATCCACCGCACCAGTCTTTCCAAGACGCGGACGCAACAGGCCGATGCGCGGGCCAAGGGGCTCCAGGGCGATGCGGACATCCTCGGGCAGACGGCCGAGGAACTGCTCGAGCGGATCGGCCTGCTGGAGAGCCAGATCGCGAGGGCCGAGGTCCGGGCGCCGATCGCCGGACGGATCGGGCGGGGCGAGGTGGACCTGCTGGTGGGAGCGTACGTGACGCCCACCGACCCGCTGCTGGAAGTCATCGGAGAAGAGCAATCGGTCGTCGTGCTCAATGTGGACGAGCGCGACATCGGACGGGTGTCTATCGGCCAGGAGGGGTGGATCGCGCCGGCGGGGGAGCCGTCGCTGCGTCTGCCGATCCGCGTCACGCGGATCCGGCCGGTGGCCGAGCCGGTGGAGGGAGGGAACGTGTACAAGGTCGAAGCGGTGCTGGTGGACGGGTCGATCCGGGTGCCGCCGGGGATGACCGCGACGGCGCGGCTCAAGGACCGGCGGACGACGGTGCTGGCGTGGCTGATGCGGCCGCTGGTGGACCGCATCCGCATGGAACTGTGGTGGTAGCCCCCCACTCCCCCACTGCCGGTACCCCGCTGACCCCGTAAGCCGCGTGAGAGGAGACGCTCCGGCGTGCTGCAGCGCGACATCGGCAAGACGTTCAGCGACACGTGGTACCGGTTGGCGCCGTCCCGCCCGCGCCTGAGCCCGCACGCACAGATCGTCCGGCAGCACTACGGACCCGAAGTCTCGTACATCGTGGAGGAGCCGGCCGGGGGCGGGTACTACCGGCTGAGCGAGGCAGCGTACTTCTTCATCGGCCTGCTCGACGGCACCCGGACGGTGCAGGAGGCGTGGGACGCCTGCAACGCGCAGCTCGGCGATGCGGCGCCGACGCAGCGGCAGTGCGTCGAGTTGCTCGGCAAACTGCAGGTCTTCGGCCTGCTGCTGGGTGAGCAGCCGCTGGCGCCGGACTTCGCCCTGGAGCGGAAGGTATACGCGCGGCGGCGCCTGCGCGAGCGGCGGCTGGGCAAGTGGCTCTTCCTGAACCTGCCGGTGGTGAACCCCGAGGCGTTTCTGGAGCGTCACGCGGCGGTCTGCCGCGCGGCCTTCAGTTGGGCGGGGGCGGCCGTCTGGACGATCGTGGTCGCCGCGGGCATCACCGCGGTGATCGCCAACTGGGGGCAGTTCAGAAGCTCGCTCAACTTCGCGGGTCTGCTGCGACCGGAGAACGTGCTGGTCCTTGGGATCGTGTTCATCCTGCTGCGCGCCTGGCACGAACTGGGGCACGCGGCGGCGTGCAAGGCCTTCGGCGGCCGGGTCACGGAGATCGGCCTGATCCTGATCGCATTTGTCCTCCCGCTGCCCTACTGCGACGCGAGCAGTTCGTGGCGCTTCCCGAGCATCCGCAAGCGAGTCATCGTCTCTGCCGGGGGCGTGATCTTCGAGACCTTCGTGGCAGCAATTGCCGCGATGGTGTGGGCGGCGACCGAGCCGGGGCTGGTGCACTCGGTCTGCTACAACACCATGATCATCTCCGGCGTGACGACGCTGGTGTTCAACCTCAACCCGCTGTTGCGCTACGACGGGTACTACATCCTCTCCGACATCGCCGGGAGCCCGAATCTGGCCCAGCGGTCGAAGGAGTTGTGGAAGACGGCTCTGCACCGTTGGGTCTTTGGCGTCCGCACGGCTCAGCCGCCCTCCTTCCGCGGCGGGGGTGAACTCGCGCTGCTGTGGATCTACAGCGCCCTGTCGTTCCCGTACCGCCTCTTCGTCATGGTGGCGATCCTGATCGTGCTGTTCGAGTTCGACCCGACGCTGGGCGTGATCCTCGCGGCGGTGATGCTCGTCGCGGTGTTCATCTGGCCTGTGCTGAAGGGGGTGGGGTACCTGATCAGTTCGCCGGTCCTCATGGGGCGGCGGACGCGGGCGATCGGCGTCACCGCCGCGGCGGTCGGCGGCGCGGCGGTGCTCGTCGGCGTCGTGCCGATGCCATCGTCGGCGTACGCGCCGGGGCTCGTGGAGCCGGCGGAGTCGGCGCCGCTGCGTGCGGGCGAGTCGGGGTTCGTGCGCGAGGTGCTGGCCGCCCCGGATCAGTCGGTGCAGGCCGGTCAGACGGTCATCCGCCTGGAGAATCCCGTTGTCGAGGCCGAACTCGGGGCGGCGCGAGCGCGGCTGGCCCGCGCACGGGCGTCGCTGCAGAAGGCGATCGCGCAGTCGCAGGGCGAGCGGTATCTCGCCGAGCGGGACGTCGAGGCGGCGGAGGCCGAGGTGCGCCGGCTTGAGGCTCGCGCCGCGGCGCTCGAGGTCGCAGCCCCGGTCGGGGGCCTGCTCGTCGAAGCCGGGACCGACTTCCCCGACCTGCGCCAGGCGGTCGGGACGTTCGTCGAACGCGGCTACCTGTTCGGCACGGTGCAGACCGGCGGCGGACCGGGCGAACTGGTTGTCCGCGTGCTGGTCCCTGACCGCGAGTACGCCCGGCTCGTCGCGGCAGGCCTCGCGGGCCCGGGCCGCGCGGAGGAAGCCGAGCCGGACATCGAAGTCAAGGTGCGCGGCATGGCAGACCGGACCGTGCGGGCTCGTATCGTGCGGGAGACGCAGGTGGGCTCGCGCACCCTCGAGGAGGCAGCGCTGGCGGCGCCGTCGGGCGGGAGCATCCTGGTGGACCCGCGGAGCACCTCGGGCGAACTGCGATCGCTGCGTCCGAACTTCCTGCTTGAGTTGCGCGCCGCCGACGGCGACAGCCTGCCGGTTTCAGCGCAGCCAGGTCTGCGCGCCATGGTGCGGTTCATCTTGCCGCCCGAGCCGCTGCTTGATCGGTGGGGCCGCCGCGTCCAGCGTTATCTCGCGGGGCGGCTGGGATGAGCGGCGCGGTTTCCATGCCGATGCCGGGCTCGCACTCGCGGCAGCGTGTGATCGGGCGGCGCGGGCGGCTGATGGAGGATCGGCTCTGGCCGGCGCTCTCTCGCCCGCCGCACCGTCCACTCCCGCCGCAGGGGATGGACCTGCTGGGCGAATGGGCGACCGGGTGCGTTGCGCGGATGCGCTCCCTGCGCCGGCTCCGGCGACGTGCGGAAACGGTGGTCCGCCAGGCCGAATCGCTGCAGACGCTGGCGGAGGCTGCACTGGATGAGCGGATCGAATCGGCCCGCCACGCCGCGCTGGTCCATCGCGACGATCCGAGGGCGGTGGAGGAGGCGTACGCGGTCATCTACGAGGCCGTGCGCCGCACGGTCGGTCTGAGCCTGTATCCCGAGCAGGTGATGGGCGCCCTGGCGATGGCCGACGGCTGCTGCGCCGAGATGGCCACCGGCGAGGGCAAGACGATCACGGCGGTGCTGCCCGCCGCGCTGGAAGCCTGGAGCGGGCGCGGCGTCCACGTGCACACGGTCAACGACTATCTCGCCTCGCGCGACGCGCAACTGACCGGACCGGCGTACCGGCGACTCGGCTTGACCGTCGGGGTCGTCGTCGACTCGATGGACACCGCCGATCGTCGCCACGCGTACGAGTGCTGCGTCACCTACGGCGCCGATAAGCAGTTCATCTTCGATCACCTGCGCGACCGGCTGCTGTCGCCGCTTCGCCCCAGCCTGGCCGGCCACCTCCTCGACCAGGTGCTGCGCGGAACGCGGGGCGTGCACGGCCGCACGTGGGGCGACGCAGTGGTTCAGCGCGGGCTCCACGCGGCGATCGTGGACGAGGCCGACTCGGTGCTGATCGACGAGGCGGTGACGCCCGCGATCATCGCCCAGGACGTGGAATCCGGCGCGGCGTGGGGCGGGGCGGAACCGTACCGCGTCGCGGCGAAGATCGCCGCGCAACTGCGTGAGGGCGAGGATTACATCGCCGATCGCCGCATTCTCGAGACGGTGCTGACCGACGCCGGGCGGGCAAAACTGGCGGCGATGGCGGCGGACCTGCCGCCGTTCTGGTCCGGCCCGCGCCGGCGCGAGGAACTCATCCTTCAGGCGCTCGGCGCCCGCGAGTTCTTCAAGAACGGCGACGACTACATCATCCGCGACGGGAAAGTCGTGATCGTGGACCGATCCACGGGACGCGTGCTGGAGGGGCGGCAGTGGCAGCACGGCCTGCACCAGGCCGTGGAGGCCAAGGAGGGGCTCGAGATTACTGGCGCCCACCAGGCCTCGGCGCGGTCGAGTTACCAGCGGTTCTTCCAGCGCTACCAGCGGCTGTGCGGCATGACGGGAACCGCGTGGGAGGTGCGGCACGAACTCTGGCGCGACTACAAACTGCCGGTCGTTCGCATCCCAACCCACCGGCCGGTGATCCGCAAGCGGCTGCCGGACCGCGTCTTCGCGGATGAGCGTGCGAAGTTCGAGGCCGTCGCCGACCGCGTCGCCGAGTTGCATCGCAGCGGGCGTCCGGTACTGGTCGGCACGCGGACGGTCACCGCGAGCGAGGCGCTCGGCGCGATGCTGGCGCAGCGCGGCGTGCCGTGCCAGATTCTCAACGCCACGCGCGAGGCCGAGGAGGCCGCGATCGTGGCTCGCGCCGGCCAGGAGGGCGCTGTGACGGTCGCGACAAACATGGCCGGTCGTGGCACCGACATCATCCTCACGCCCGAAACACGCCGGCTCGGCGGCCTCGCGGTGATCGCAACCGAGCGGCACGACGAGGCCCGCGTGGACCGGCAGCTCTTCGGCCGCGCCGGCCGCCAGGGCGATCCGGGGCTCGCGCAGGCTTTCGTGTCGCTGGACGATGCACTCATCCGTCGGCACGGCCTGCGGCCGCTGGTCGCGCTCGTGCGGACCCTGCGGGGCCCGCTCCGCCGACCTGCCGCGGTCCTGCTGTGGTGGTCGGCGCAACTTGCGGCCGGACGCAGGGCAGCCATGATGCGGCGCGAGACGATGCGACACGAGGCCTGGCTGGAACTCTCGCTCCAGAGCGAGTCGCGGTAAGCGCCCGCTGCGGCTCAGCCGCAGACCCGGTCGCCTTCACGGAGTCGACGCTCCACATCCTCAACCCACGCATGCAGGATGAGCATGTGCAGTTCCTGAATGCGGTCGCTGGTCTCGCCGGGGACGATGATCTCGTGGTCGCACACGCCCGCAAGGCGACCGCCGCCGCGGCCCAGGAGCGCCACGGTGGTCATGCCGCGCTCGCGACCAGCGCGGGCGGCACGGACGATGTTCTCGGAGTTGCCGCTGGTGCTCAGAAGCACGAGCACGTCGCCCGACTGGCCCAGCGCGCGGACCCAGCGCTCGAAGACGGCGTCGAACCCGTAGTCGTTCGCGGTGCAGGTGATGTGGCCGGTGTCGGTGCAGGCCAGCGCCGGCAGGGGCGCGCGGTCTTCGCAGCCGGGCGGCGGCGCCCGGAACCGGCCAGTGAGTTCCTCGGCAAAGTGCGCCGCGTCGCACGCGGAGCCACCGTTGCCGCAGGCCAGGACCTTGCGGCCGTCGCAGAAGCGCCGATGCAGCAGTTCGCCGACAGCGGCGCAGCGGCGCAGCAGGGCCTCATCGCCGAGAAATGCGTCCAGAACGCGGCGGGCTTCGCGGAACGACTCGATCATCGCCGGAGTGTAGCCGCGGGCTCGCTGGCGGCACCGGCAGCAGCGGTGGTGACAGGCCGGCGCAACGCGGCCATCTCGGCGACGCCTTCGCCGGTGATGAGGCGGGCGCGCCGGATCCACCGTACATACGCCCACGCCCACTGCACGAGGACGGCGAGGCGGTTGCGGTAGCCGAGGAGGTATGTGATGTGCACCGCCAGCCAGAGCACCCACGCCGGCAGGCCCGTGAGCCGCCGCCCTTTGATCAGGCCGACGGCACGGGCACGCCCGATTGTGGCGAGGTTTCCCTTGTCACGATAGCGGAAGGCCGGGCGCGCCGGTCTCGCGGCCCCCGGCGGGAGCGCCACCTCGCGGGCGATGATCTCCGCGGCGTACCGCCCCATCTGCATCGCCGCGGGCGCCACGCCGGGAACCTCCATCCCTGTGTCGGCCTCGACGACGTGCGCCATATCACCGACGACGAAGACCTCCGGGTGACCCGGGATTGTCAGATCGGGGCCGACCTCGACACGCCCCGCGCGGTCGAGCGGTACGCCCAGGCTCGCGCCCAAGGGCGACGCCCGCACGCCCGCCGCCCAGAACACGTTCCGCGTGGCGATACGCTCGTCGCCGATGCTGACGCCTCCCGCGTCGATCCCCGTAACGCGTGCGCCCACCCATACGTCCACGCCCATGCGCTCCAGGTCTTCCTTGGCGCGCCGGCCGAGGGCCTCCGGCAACGCGGCCAACAGACGCGGGCCGGCTTCGATGAGGATGATGCGGGCGGTGGTCGTGTCGATCCGCCGGAAGTCGCGAGGAAGAGCCCGCCGCGCGATCTCCGCCATCGCCCCGGCGAGTTCGACGCCCGTCGGGCCGCCGCCGACAACCACGAAGGTGAGGATCGCGCGGCGGAGGAGCGGGTCGGGTTCGCGCTCCGCGGCCTCGAAGGCGAGGAGGAATCGCTCGCGGATCTCGATCGCGTCCGCGACGGTCTTGAGCCCGGGGGCATGCGCGGCCCATGCGTCGTGGCCGAAGTACGAGTGTGTCGCTCCGGTGGCGACGATGAGCCAGTCGTACGGAATCTCGTCGCCGTCGCTGAGCCGGACCGTGCGCCGCGATGTGTCGATGCTCGCGACCTCTGCGAGCAGGACTTCGGTGTTGCGCTGGCCGCGGAGGATCCAGCGGATCGGTTGGGCGATGTCGGCCGGAGAGAGAGATGCCGTGGCGACCTGATACAGCAGCGGCTGGAAGAGGTGGTGGTTGCTGCGGTCGATGACGGTGACCCGCACTGGAGCCCGGCGAAGCCGCCTCGCGGCGTAGAGCCCTGCAAAGCCGCCGCCGAGAATGACGACACGCGGCGGGTCGGGGTGGCCCGATGGTGCGGAAACGCCGGCTGCCGGCATGGAGCGCTCCACGTGGGCCGAGCGACGCCCGGGCCAGACCCGAGAGTCGGCAGCACATGCTAGGAGCGCTTCACCTGCGCCCGGCCCAGGGCACTCTACAGTGCGAGGCCCCCGCGGCGGACTGGCGGGAGAATGTCATGAAGAACCACGCACCGGTTGTGGCGCTGTTGGCCGTTGGAACGCTGGCGGGCTGCACCTCCGACCCCGACACCCGCGTCTGGCGCCGGCACGAAGCGCAGCGCAAGGGCTCGGCCGATGCGCAGCCGCGGCAGGTCATCACCGCGGCCCTGCCACCGGATGAGGCCCTCGTCTTCTGCTTCTTCCGGGCTCCCACCGAGTCGCCGCTGTACCTGGCGACCAGCCGCGACGGCTACACCTGGCGCGAGTCGCCGGGCGGCCCGATCTTCACGCCACAGGCCGGGCCGTACCGTGGAGTTCGCGACCCCGTGATCGAGCGCGGGCCGGACGGGACGTACCACATGGTCTTCACGTGGGGCATCCACAACCCCCGCGGGATCGGGTACGCGTCCAGCCGTGACCTGATCACCTGGACGGACGTGCGCTCGCTGGAAGTCTGGCCGCCCGATGTGCCGTCGGAGGCGTGCTGGGCGCCGGAGTTGTTCTACCTCGGTGAACCGGATGCAACATGGCTCATCGTGTGGTCCAGTGAGATCACCGGACGGTTCCCGGGTACGGACGGCCAGTCCGACGCCAACCACCGCCTCTACGCCTGCACCACGACCGATTTTCGGACGCTCTCGCAACCGGAACTGTTCTTCGATCCCGGCTACACCGTGATCGACCCCGACATCGTGGAGAACCCTGATGGCGGGGCGATCCTGTTCTTCAAGGATGAGCGGGACAAAGGCAAGGCGGGGCGAAAGAAGCAGATCCGATTCGTAACCGGACCAAGCCCCCGCGGGCCGTGGAACGAGCCGTCGGAGGCGATCAGCGTGCGATGGTCGGGTGCATGGAGGGGCAGGGCCACCTCGGCCGCCTCTTCCTTAAGCATCGCGGCGAGCATCGCACCATTGCT
>CALAFV010000209.1 GCA_937891445.1 uncultured Phycisphaerales bacterium
CGGTCGCCGTCGAACTTGGCGAAGGGCAGGTCGCGGGCGACGGAGCCGGTGGCGACGAGGACGTTGTCGGCGGTGAGCGTCTGGATCGTCTTGCCGGGCTTGGCGGGGGCGCTGGTCAGTTCCTCCTGGACCTGGCACTCCTGCACCTCGACGGTGCACTTCTTGCCGCCGGTGGCGGCGGAGACGATCTTCGCGTTGCCGACGATGTGCGTGACCTTGTTCTTCCTGAAGAGGAACTCGATGCCCTTGTTGAGTTTGGCGGCGACCTCGCGGGAGCGGCCGATGACGCGGTCCCAGTCGAACTCGACGGCGCCGTTGATCTTGAGCCCCCAGAACTTCTGGTCCTCGGCCTTGGTGATCTTCTCGGCGAGTTCCGCGTTGGAGAGGAGGGCCTTGGATGGGATGCACCCCCAGTTGAGGCAGACGCCGCCGAGTTTGGCCCGCTCGACGCAGGCCACCTTCATCCCGAGTTGGGCCGCCCGGATCGCACCGACGTACCCGGCGGGGCCGCCGCCGATGACGATGAGGTCGAAGTGAGTCTGGGAGGTGGTGGGGGCATCGGCCACGGCAGGGTCTCCTGAGCCCCGTGCGGACGGGGCGTGGTAGGTATCTGGTGTGGGTCGCCACTATAGGTCTGGTGAGGGCGGGTTCAGCCGCGCAAGGCCGTCGCGCCGCCGGTCGGCATTCGTTGCCCGGGACCTCGTCGTCGGCGCGGCCCGTCGGGTTCAACGCCTTCCCCAACATGCTGCGCGCATCCTCGGATGGTCCTCTGCACTTCGCGATCCGGTCCCCAGCGGACCGACGACCTGCAGCGTCCGCGTGCTGGACCATGGAGGACGACCATGGGTGGCGTAAAGGGACGGCGTGGCGCCTCCGGACCGACGGCAGAGACGAGCCGGGCCGCATCGAGTTTGATCGCGGTGCCGACGCGGGAGCGGCTGCAACGGCGCGCAGGCCAGCGAGTTCACCTGCTACGTCACGAAGGAGAACGCGGGAGACCACTTCTTCGTCGTCAGCGGCGTTCTCGAGCGGACGCCCTCGGAGTACGCGATTTCCGTCCGCCCCGTCGGCTGCACCGTGGACATCGACGGCTCCGGCACCATCACCTCCGCCGACATCTGGCCGGGGATTTCAGCGGCGACGCGGTGACGAACTCGTCCGATATCTCCGCGTTCCTCGCCGCGTGGCTGGCGGCGGCGGTGGAGGGGTGCCCGTAAGGAGCGGCGTCAGCAGGTTGTTCGGCGGCAGAACGCATCCGAAGGGTTGCGGCGGACGCATCTTGTCGTAGCCTTTGTTGATGGGCGCGGCACCCCGTGCGCGCCGCCTGCCTTCCTCGTCCGGGTTCGCCCGGGCTTTTCTCATCGTCGAAAGGTCGTCCTCATGCTCGTCCGACGCTGCTGCGCCGTCGCCGTCGCCTTCCCGCTTGTCCTCTGCTCCGCCGCGCTGGCCCAGCCCACGCGTGACAACCCGATGGGGATGCGCCTCCCGTATGCCCTGGACACCGGCCCGCTGAAGGCGGGCGACGGCGCGGGGGCAGAGCAGGTCGTCTTTTCGCGCGAGGTGACGGTGCCGGGGGCGCTGTGGCTCCGCCTGCACTTTGCCGAGGCCGGGCTGGCCCCCGGCGCGGCGATCGTCGTGCGGGCCGCCGCCGACGGCGAAACCCAGCGGCTGGATGCCGAGGGGCTGGAGATGTGGTCCAACTCCACGGCCTACTTCAACGGCGACACCGTGCTGCTCGAGGTCGTCGCCCCGCGCGGGGCGGCGGGCGAGTGCCGCGTCGTGATCCGCGAGATCGAGACGGAGTTCGGCGTGGGCGTGCCCGGGGGCCTTCGCGGCGACCCCGGCGAGTGCGGCATCTGCGGCACCGACGACCGCACCCCGTCGAGCCAGGCGTGGGCCGCGCGGCTGATGCCCGTGGGCTGCACGGCCTCGATCATCTGCGAGAACAGCACGTTCGTCACCGCGGGGCACTGCATCAGCGGCACGGTCGTGCAGTTCAACGTCCCCGCCTCCCAGTCCAACTGCAATACGGTCAACCCGCCGGTCGCGGACCAGTTCCCGGTGATCACCTCCACGCGGCGCTGGAGCAATGCGGGCGTCGGCGCCGACTGGGGCGTCTTCCGCACCGGCGTCAACAACCTCAACGAGACTCCATTCGAGCGCTACGGCCAGGTCCGGCCCATCGCCCCCAACCCGCCCGTCAACGGCACCGTGATCAACATCTTCGCCTACGGCGCCGACACCAACTGCGTCCGCAACCAGACGCAGCAGCGCTCCATCGGCACGATCAACCAGGGCGCCCCGGACTTCTACGGCTTCAACGCCGACGTCCGCGGCGGCTCCAGCGGCAGCGCCATCCTCGTCGCCAACCAGATCGTCGGCGTCGTCACGCACTGCTCCGGCGGCGGCTGCAGGCTCAGGCTGGACGGGTGCGACACGGTGGTCTTGCAGGCTGGCGACTTCGTCCTGGTACC
>CALAFV010000210.1 GCA_937891445.1 uncultured Phycisphaerales bacterium
CCCCCCTCGCGCGCGCCTCGTGACTGCCTCCGAGGGGGAGTGGGCCCGCGCCAAGGTCCTCGTCTGGGTCTGGGGACGGCCCCCGGCCGAGCAGGTGGACGTCCACCCGTGGGAGTCTCCCTCGGGTGACGTACCTCTATGGACGTCCGAACTGGAGGTCGCCTGGCACATCCGGGGCAAGGTCTTGGTGGGCACTCGCTCGGGGGGCAACCCGTCCTTCCTGGGCTACTGGTGGAAGGTGCTCAACGCCGCCACCGGCGAGACGCTGATCTCGTGCGACGCCTTCGGGCTCGACGATGCGATCTCCGCGTGCCGCGAGGCGGTGCAGGCCCTGCGCATCGCGCACTTCTACGGCCAGTCGTCCGAGGCTGCCGCACGGACCCAGCCGAGGAAGAGGGTGCGATGATGACCCTCCCACTCCCCGTGGCTCAACGGATAGAGCACCGGTCTCCTACACCGGGGGTTGCAGGTTCGAGTCCTGCCGGGGAGGCATGATGGCCCGCTGGGTGGCCTCGGCCGCCGTCCTGGGGGTGCTCGTGCTGCTCGCGGCGATCCAGTTCCCTCCGGTCGGCGCGGTCGCCCTCGTGGTCTTCCTCGTGCTGCTGGCCCCCGTGCTGGAGTTCGTCTGCCGGGGCCGCCACCGCAGGCGGAATCATCGCCTCTAGGGATAGTTGACAGAGCACGCGACCATCGGTAGCGTCTGACTCGTCAGGTCCCGCCAGACCAGGGAGAGATCATGAGCCAGACCCCGAGCGCCCCCTCGACCCCTCGCGCGCCGTCTACGTCGGACGGCAGGACGCTGACCCCGGCCCAGGTGGCCGCGCATGAGGGCATTCAGCGGCGGCTCACGTGGCCGTCGATGCACTGGGGCGTCGAGGGTGTCCACCCGGATGCGTGGCCGCACATCGCGATGGCCGCCGCCGACGCGATCCTGGCCGAGTTCGACGTGACCCCGCGCGGGGAGGACCGGTGGGAGTACGGCGTCCGGTGGGGTGACGACGGCACCGTGAAGAACTACGGCTCGCGCGAACGCGCAGAGAGCAGGGCGGCAGAGTCCCACGGCGACAAGGTAGTTCGTCGCACGCCCACCCGGATCATCCCCCATGGTGAGTGGGAGGAGGTCCGAGCATGAAGATCACCAAGGACGCTCTCTGGGACGCCTGGCTGGCTGTCCATGACCCCCACCACGAGGACCCCCTCGCGCAGAAGGCTTGGGAGACGGAGGCTTCCCAGGTGTTCGACGCCTACTTCGCCCGCATGACCGCACGCGCACTGAGGCCCTTCCGGGACCTCCTGAGCGGCCCTCGCCGGGCTGCGGACGACGAGTGCACCATCACGCGCGGGGAGGTCCGAGACGCCCTGGAGGAGGCCCTGGAGGCCGCCGGGGAGCACGGCGTCCGCGCTGATGCGAGCGACACGCGGCGGGTGCCCATGCCGGGGCTCCCGCTCGAACTCGACATCTGGTACGAGCCCGAGGGTGAGCGGGGAGGGGACGTGGCTGACGAGACCGCCGACCCGCTCGACCTGGAAGCGATCCGGGCACTGGCGGCGCGTGAGTGCGACCTGGCCGACCGAGACCTCCGGAAGTGGGTGAGGTACCCCGTCAAGCACCTGCGCGCCCTGCTCGGGTCCGTGGAGCGGGACACGGCCCCGGTGGTCCCCGACAGCGCGGACGTGCGGGAGCGGGTCTACCGGGCGCTGTATAACGCGAGCGGGGCCCGGCTCATGACGCACGCCGAGCGCCGAGAGATGGTCCTGGCCCAGCGCGACGCCGTGCTCGCCGTCATGGGCCAGGGCGTGACGGCGGGATGCTGCGACCCCTCCAAGGTCGAGACGCGCATCGAGGGGACGTGGCTGGTGGACGCCCACCCGCATCACACCTGCGACACAGGCGAGAGCGGCCATTACGGGGCGCATGAGCCGGGCTGCGGACTCGTCCCCGTCGTGGACCTGCGCGGGCTTCCGGGCTGGGACGACCTCCGCGCCGCCGTGCGCCAGGACGTGACGGCGAAGCGCACCATCACGCTCCCTCGCCCGGTGGTCCCTCACGGGCCGGTGGGGCTGGCCGAGAACGAGGCGACGGCGAACTACTTGTGGGAGGCCGCTCGCCGCATCGGTGACGCGCGCATGTTCGGGTCGCGCCTCACCGAGACCGTCTCCGACCTGCTGGCCGCCGCCTCTCACGCCGGCCGCGAGGACAAGCCAGTGGACGACGGTCGCCCCGCCGCCGACACCATCGAGAAGGAGGCCGGGGATGAGTAAGTGCGGATGCTCGCCCGGTTCCTACGACGACGGGTGGCACGAGAAGCGCTCCGCTGAGTGCTCCCGTGCGGAACGTGAGGCATGGCTAGGGCTGGACGGGATCGTGAAGGAGGACGGCGATGACTGACGCACGAGAGGCGCTGGCTCGTCTGGTGCGGACGCTGGACGCCAAGTCTGCGGAGGATCAGGAGCGCCTGGGGCGCTACTGGGACAACGGGCTGGCGGACGGCGCTGTCCAGGAGGACGTGTACCGCCGCACGGACGCGATCCTGGCCGAGTTCGACGTGGCCCCGCGCGGGGAGCACGTGAAGCCGTCCGTGGAGGACGTGGCGAAGGTGCTGTTCGAT
>CALAFV010000211.1 GCA_937891445.1 uncultured Phycisphaerales bacterium
CCCGCGTGACGCGGCCGCGCGGGCGTGGTACCGTCCGGGCGTGCGGAGGCGCAGCGGATCGGGCATCGGGCGGCTGCTTGGCTCGGCAGCAGGGCCGGCGGCGCTGGCGTGCGCGATGGTCGCAGCGGCGGGACTCGCGGAGCGGGCGAGGGCGTGGCCCAGCGTGGTCGTCCGCCTGCGGGGAGCGCCGCTGGAGCGGGGGCCGATCTCATACTTCAACACGGCGTGCGCTTCGTGCCACGGGGATTATGGGTCGTTCTACGGCGAGAGGTTCGCGGCGGACCTGGAGGACGCGGAGTTGCGGCGGATCGTGCGCGAGATGGTCGAGGGGCCGGCCCAGAGCCGCCTCGACGCACGTGATCTGACCGCGCTCACGGCGTATCACCGGAGCCTCGCGGACAGGTCGCCGTTCCTCGCGTGGACCGGGACCGACGGGGGCGACCTCGTGGGCGAGGTGTCGCCGGGGTCGGCCGTGACCGTCGTGTTCGAAGGAACGTCCGTCACGGCGACCGTGGAAGGGCACATGTGGCGAGCGCCGCGGCTGGATGGACAGGGGACGTGGAAGGAGATCCGCGCGGAGCGCAATGAGCGCACGACGGTGCTCCGGCGTGGATGGGCGTTCTCGCATCCACCGCCGTCGGAGGCGGACGCTCCGCGCTGAGCCGCGGTTCTCCGGCCCGACTCCTCACCGGTGTCGGCGGCACGCAATCCGCGGGGCCCGGGCTCCGGAGTCGATCGCGTCGGTCACTCCAGACCCGAAAGCGCGAAGACCTTCACGAGCGTCGCGCCAATCCCGACCAGCGCTGCGCCCGCGATGAGCCCGGCGCAGATCGGCTCCTGGGCGCCGATCCACAGGCGGTGGCCCAGCGACTGCGGCTCCCGGCTGCCGACCATGCCGCCGACTTCGTCGTGGGCGCTGCCGGTGGCCGGCTCGCCGCCGTAGATGCGGCCCATGAGCCAGAAGAACAGCGCGCCGAGGAACATCGCGAAGGTGGACTCGGGCGGGATCACCACGCCCAGGCCGATCGCCAGCGGCGAGATCGGGAAGCGGCCGCGGGTGGCGACGCGAAGGGCCTCGAAGACCAGCGCGACCACGCCGGCGATGACCATCGACCAGATGATCGACGGCGTCAGGAGCGACTTGTCCGAGCCCTCGCCGAAGATGGAGACGACCAGGTCGGACACACCCTTCCACTGGACGGCGGAGGGGAAGGCGAACTGGTCGGTGACCATCGCCTCCTGCACGCTCTGGCCTTCCTTGTAGTTGCTGAGGAAGAGGAGATAGAACAGCGGCGTGCTCGCCAGGGCGCCGGCGAAGATGCCGATGGTGTGGCCGATCGCCTGCTGCCGCGGCTTGGCCCCGAGCATGTAGCCGGGCTTGATGTCCATCAGCAGGTTCGAGGCGTTGGAGGCGACCTCGGTGCACATCGCCGCGGTCATGAGGTTGGTGCCGGGGTGCGCGGGATTCAGGCCGCCGTAGAGGAACTGCGGGATCTTGGAGAGCGAGCCGGTCGGCGTGATGCCGGTCAGCGCGGTGGAGTTGGCGGCGATGAGCGTGAGGACGATGATCAGCATGATCGCCGTGGCCCCGTACTCCCACCTCACACCAAACCACGCGTAGGACATCCACACGCCGATCGCGCCGATGATGGGGATCCCCACGAAGGAGATCCACAGCGGCAGTTCGATGTGCCGGAGCGGGTCTTCGCCGTCAGTCCGACGCTTCGCGAACAGGCCGGTGAAGGCGGAGACAATCACCTTCGGCCTGGCGAAGAGCCCGAAGAGGGACGCGACGACCATCATGACGATCCCCCACCACAGCGCCCAGACGTTGAGGACGTGCGCGCGGGTGAACACCGCGTCGCCCGTCTCGAACGATCCCTTCAGCGGCGCGATCTCGCCGACGGCGATCATGATCGGCACCAGGATGACGAAGTTGATGATCATGCCGATGAGCATGCTCGCGGCGGTGCGCATGCCCATCAGGCCGCCGGCGCCGATCATGGCCAGGTCCATCGCGGGGCGCAGGCCGAGTTGGCGGATGTCCACGCCCGAGAGTTTCGGCGTCGCGGCCCACCCCTTGGCCACCATCCAGTAGTACCACTCGTCGAGGTAGTGCGGGAGGTGCCAGGTTTCCTTGATCTGCTCCGCCTTCTCGGTCAGCGTCTGGCCCCAGGACTGACCGGTGCGGGCCATGTACCACAGCGCCCGCAGGGCCTTGAGGTAACTGTCCTCCATAAGGAAGGTCAGCACGCCGGCGAGTGCGGCGGCGGTCCCCAGGACCTTGGCTTTGAAGATTCCCACCGAGGCGTCGGAACTGTGCAGGGTGTCGAGGACGACGCCGCAGGCCCGCCCCTCGGGGAAAGGCTGCTGCTCGTCGTTGATGAAGCGGCGCTTGAGCGGGAAGGCCACCAGCACGCCGAGAACCGACAGGACGACGTTGAACCAGAAGATCTGCCACCACGGGAGCAGTTCGTTCTGCACCCACATGTACGCCGCCATACCGGAGATCAGCGGGCCGGTCATGTACCCGGCCGCCGTGGCGATCGACTGCATGCAGTTGTTCTCGAGGATCGTGAACTCGCGGGCGCCGAGCCTCGAGAGGATCTTGAACATCGCGAACGCGAGGATGACCGACGTGATCCCCACGCCGAGCGTCCACCCCGTCTTGGCCCCGACGTAGAGGTTGGTCGCGGAGAGGATGCCGCCGAGGCAGAAGCCCGTCAGCGCCGAGCGGATGGTCAACTGCGGCATGTCGCCGCGGAAGACGTTCTCCAGCCACCAGCGGTCCTTCTGCTCGCGGGTCCAGGTGCGGATCTGCTCGTCGGTGAGGTGCTTGATGGCCATGGGTCGTCTGGTCCGGAGGGTGCTCGCTTCGACGGACGCCCAGACTAGCGGGAAACCGGCGCGGCGGCACGCGGCGCTTCGCCAGGGATCGGCGCTTGGACCGGGTCCGGCTGGGGCGGGGCGATACTAGCGGCCCGGCCCGACGGATACCAGACGGCGCGAAGGCCCAGACCCGAATCCATCCCGAGGCCGCCCCCGTACCACCCCGTACACTCGGTTGGAAGCGGCGCGGCGCACGTGGCGGCGGCCGACCAGGCAGGTTCGGAGTCACGGATGATGGTGCGACGAGCGGCGGTGACGGCGGGGTGCCTGCTGGCGGGCGCTGCGGTACTGGGAGCGGCGTGGGCAGG
>CALAFV010000212.1 GCA_937891445.1 uncultured Phycisphaerales bacterium
AAGATCAAAATCGCGGAAAACGACGTTCAGCTGCGGCCGGCGAGGGTGACCTCGCGCTCGATGAGGGAGCGGCCCTCGCTGGTCATGTGCGTGTAGCGGGCGAGGAAGTCCTCGTGGGAGAGGTTCAGGCGCTTGGCGAGGGCGCGGGACTCGGTGTCGGAGACCAGGACGTACCCCTCCGGGCCGGAGCAGCAGTTGCCGCACAGGGTGCAGGAGAAGCGCAGGCCGGTCCCGTCGCCGTGCTCGGTGGGCTGGGTGAACCATTCGGGGGTGGACATGGGGGATTGAAGAGCGGGTGATGGGGGTTTTCAACGCGTCGCGATTGCATTCATGCGCACGCGACGGGGGTCGTCTGCCGATCCAACTCAACTCGGTTCTGTGTGTAACGGACTATTCGAGGATGCGGAAGACCACGAGTGTCTGGTCGTCGGCACGGGTGAGGCTGGCGGTGTGCTCGTGGAGGGCGGCGTGGATGGAGTCCACGGCGCAGTCCGGATCGCCCGAGCAGCGCTCGAGAGCGGCGTCCAGGCCGTCGATGCCGAACATGGTCCGCCGCCCCCCACTCCCGGCGCCGCCGAAGGCCTCGGTGATCCCGTCGGTGTAGAGGACCACGGTGTCGCCGGGGTTCAGACGGGCGACCGCCTCGTCGGGGTCGATCGGCATGAGGCCCAGCGGGAGCGACGCGGCGCCGTCGAGGGGGCGGACGGCCCCCGTGCGGCCGTCCTTGACGCGTGGCAGCGGATGCCCGGCGCGGGAGTACGTCAACGTGCGCTCGCGCGGGTCGTAGATCGCGAACAGGGCCGTGACGAACGCGCCCTCCATCCCCGCATCGAGCAGGCGGTCGTTGGCCCACTTCATCACCGGCGCTGGGCCGCGGTGCAGTTCCGGGTATGAATGCAGGATCGCGTGGAGCATCGCCATGACCGTCGCGGCGCCGACGCCGTGGCCGCTGGCATCGGCGATGAGGATGCCCAGGCGGCCGTCGGAAAGCGGGAAGAAGTCGTAGTAATCGCCGCCGGCGAGATCGGAGGGAAGGTAACTCGTGGCGATCTTCAGCCCGGGAATCTGCGGGTGCTGCCGCGGCAGCAGCGACTGCTGCACGCGGGCGACTTCTTCGAACTGCGCACGCAGGCGGTCGTTGAGTTCCTTGACCTGACGCAGGGAGACAAGGTTCCGCGTCATCGACCCGAAGAGGTTGGAGACCAGCAGGGCCTCCTCCAGGTCGTCCTCCGTGTACGCCCGGGGCATGCGGCGGAAGTTGAAGGACCAGTTCAGCGGTTCGCCGGCGTCGAAGAGCGGGACGGCGATCGCGGAGCGCATGGCCCCGAGGCGGTCGCCGACGACGGGGTCATCCGCGAGATCGAGTTGGTCGAAGAGTTGCGGCGTGCCGCGGGCGATGACCTCGCCGACGAAGCCGCCGGTGTGAATCGGGAGCGAGGGCCAGTCTCGCCACGGGTTCTGCCCGGGGGCGCCGGGGCGCATGGCCTCCGGGTCGCGGAGCGTTTCGATGGGGATCGAGCGCGTGATCTTGTACTGCCCGGGCTCCAGGCCCCGGACGGAGGCGGAGAGGTAGAAGTCGTGGGGACGGAGTTTCCAGTAGTGCGCCCCGAAGGTGAGCGACGCCTCGTTGGGGTCGGTCTGGCGGCTGACCGCCAGGAGCATCTCCAGGGTGGCCGCGATGCGCGGGTTGCTCTGGGTGTCAGCGGGGGGCACGGGCAGATGGTAGGGGTCGGCCCGCGGGCCGTGCGGCTGGTCAGGCGGCGCAGGCACGCTCGATGCGGGCGCGGCGCTGGGCCGCCTCCTCGAGCATCGCCTGCACGTCGGCGGCGATGCGGTCGCGCTGGGCGGCGTCGGGGAGGTTGGAGAGATTCACCAGCACGTTCCACCACGCCGAGCGTGCCGCGGCCTCGGCGAGAATCGCGGCGATCGCCAGATCGGAGCGCAGGTGCCGGTTGGTGATGGGCGCGAGGTCCTCAAGCAGGCGCAGCAGGTCGCAGGCGGTCGCCGCCGCGGCCTGAGGGGCCTGGAGGCAGAGGGCGGCAACGGCGGGAAGTTCGCTGGCGCGGCGCGGGTCGCCCTCGGGCAGCCGCGAGAGTTCGCTGTACCGGTCGTACGCCGCGGCATCCTCCTGCGCCAGTTCGAGCAGCACGCGGCGGGCCCGCTCGAGCGTGGCGGCGGCGGTCTCAAGGGCGGGCTGGTGCTGGGCGAGCGATTTCTTCCCGAGGGAGTACGCCACCACCATGGACCCCAGGGCGGCCCCGAGGGCGCCGACAGCCGAGGCGACGGCGCCGCCGCCGGGGGCGGGGGTCTTGGCGGCGATCTGCGCGAGCAAGTCGCCGAAGGCGAAGGACTCGAGGCTCTGAGCGGGGGCGGGGGGCTGGGTCATGGCGTCGAGCGAGTCTATACGGGCAGGTGCGGGCAGGGGGCGGAGGGGGCGGTCGGCCCGTGGCAGGGGAGGCGAAGGTGGCCGGGAGGTGGGGTGGAACACACGCTTGTGTCGCCAGGGCGGGGGCCGGGGGG
>CALAFV010000213.1 GCA_937891445.1 uncultured Phycisphaerales bacterium
GGCCTCATCGTTGTGGACGAGGAGCACGACCACTCATACAACTAGGACCAACTCCCCCGCTACCACGGCCGCGACGTCGCCATCAAGCGGGCCCACCTCGAGAACTGCCCCGTCGTGCTCGGCTCTGCGACCCCGTCTCTCGAAAGTTGGGCCAACGTCGCCGACACCCGCCGAGGCGCCGCACGCTACAGGCTCTGGGAACTCCCCGACCGCGTCGCCGGCGCCGGCACGCTCCCGAAGGTCGAACTCGTGGACGCCGCCGACCAGCGCCGCCGCGCCGCCGCCGAGGGCAAGCGCCCCGGTCTCATCGGCCCCACCCTTGCCTCCGCCCTCCGCAAGGTCCTCACGGACCCGGACGGCGGGCAGGCCATCCTCCTGCTCAACCGCCGCGGCTTCGCCTCCTACATCGCCTGCCACTCCGCCGCCTGCGGCTGGTCCTTCCAGTGCGACTCGTGCGACGCCTCGATGATCCACCACCGCCACGACCCCCTCCGCCCCGGCGGCTACGTCCGCTGCCACCACTGCCTCGCCGAGCAGCGCCTCCCATCCGCCTGCCCCCTCTGCCAGGGAAAGGTCGGTCTCCTCGGCGCCGGCACCCAGCGTGTCGAGGAGGAACTCGCCCGCGACTTCGGCCTCATCGTCGGCGACAACCTCCTCCGCGTGGACAGCGACACGATGCGCACCGCGCGTGATTACTTCAACGCCCTCTCCGCCTTCGGTGAGGGCCGCGTGCGCGTCCTGCTGGGCACGCAGATGATCGCCAAGGGCCTCGACTACCCCAACGTCCGCCTCGTCGGCGTCATTGACGGCGACACCGCCCTCTCGCTCCCCGACTTCCGCGCCGCCGAGCGCACGTTCCAACTCATTTCACAGGTCGCCGGGCGCGCCGGCCGCGGCGCGGCGGGTGGTCGCGTCATCGTCCAGACGCTCAACCCCGACATGCCCTGCATCCGTCTCGCCGCGCAACACGACTATGTGACCTTCGCGAACGAGGAACTCACGATCCGCCGCCGCAGCGGCCTCCCCCCCGCGACGCGCATGGCCCGCATCGTCGTCCGCGACGAGGACGCCGCCGAGGCCCAGCGCCTCGCCTCCCTCATCGCCGACCGCCTCCGCGCCGCCGCACAATCTACGCCCCGCGGCAACACCGTGCGTATCGAGGGCCCCGCCCCCTGCCCCATCTCCCGCATCGCCGGCTACCACCGCTTCGGCATCGAACTCACCAGCCCCGACCGCCCCGCCCTCCAGGCCGTCCTCGCCGCCGTCCGCGCCGAAGGCCACCTCAAGAGCGACGCCCACACCGCCATCGACGTGGACCCCATCTCCCTGATGTAAGTCCGACGATCCCCAACCCAATCACCTGCTCACCTCCCCACCTGCTCATCTCCCCCCCTCCCAACTCTCCCCGCCTCCCCACGCCCGCCGATATCCTCCCCCGTGATCGTCTACCTCAACGGCCAACTCCTCCCCGTCGCCGAGGCCCGCATCTCGCCCCTGGACCGGGGCTTTCTCTTCGGCGACGCGATCTACGAAGGTCTCCGCTCCATCTCAACCCCCCGCGGCCCACACATCGTCGCCATCGACCGCCACTGGGCCCGCATGCGCTCCTGCCTCGCCGAGGTCGGCATCGACTTCGACCCCTCGACCCTCACGCAGCCCTCGCTCGACCTCCTCCGCGCCAACAACCTTCCCGACGCCTTCATCTACTGGCAGGTCACCCGCGGCACACCCGGCCCAAATGACCCACCGCGCTCCCGCATCCCCCCCGCCGGCCTGCGCCCGACAGTCTTCGGCTACTGCGCCCCCCAGCCGCCCCTGAGCGCCTTCGCCGAGCCGCCGCGCAAGCGCGCCGTGACGCTCGAAGACATCCGCTGGCTCCGCGGCCACATCAAGTCCACGAGCCTCCTCGGCAACATCCTCCTCACCATGCAGGCCGCGACAGCCGGCGTCGAAGAAGCGATCTTCACCCGCAACGGCATCGTCGCCGAGGGCACCGCCACCAACGTCATCCTCGCCCTGCCCGGCGGCGAGATCGTGACCCCCGCCCTCGACAGCGCCCCCTTCCTCTCCGGCGTCACGCGCGCCATTCTCCTCGAAGAAGCGCCCGACATCCGCACCCGCCCCGTGCGTGCCGAGGAACTCACCCAGGCCACCGAGATCATGACCATCGGCACCACCACCATGGTCACCTCGATCGTCGAACTCGACGGCCGCCCCGTCGGCAGCGGCGCCCCCGGCCCCGTCGCGCGGCGGCTGCTCAGCACGCTCCTTGCCGCGATCCGCCGCGAAGCGGAGTCATCCACCGGACCCGGCGCATGACCCCCCCCGTCCCCCCCTCCCCCCACTCCCTCGCGGGCGCACGCGTTCTGGTCATGGGCCTCGGCCGCTTCGGCGGCGGCGTCGGCGTCACCCGCTGGCT
>CALAFV010000214.1 GCA_937891445.1 uncultured Phycisphaerales bacterium
CGGCCGGGGGCGATCGTGCGCACGCCGAACTCGACGACGCCGCGGGCAAGCGGCCTTCTGTGAAGCAATCGATCCGTACTCTTGTTCTCGCGGGTGTCCTGGGATGCGCGGCGGGGGCGGCTCACGCCGAGGACACAGCGCAGTTCATCTTCGCCGACGTCGGCACGACACACACCGGGTTCATCTTCCCCGGCGACCCGCGCATCGGGCGCGAAGTCGTCCTCGCCCGCATCTTCCTGGTCGTCGAAGTCTTCCCGGGGGCCGACGCGGCCGACTTCGACACGGACCTCACGCTCCCGATCAGCGCGGCGGAGGGCGCCACGCCGGTGGTGGCACTCACGGGGACAGGGCTGGGGTGGTCGGGCTCCGGCACGTTCACGTACATGACGGAGACGACGCTGCACAACGGGACCTTCATCCAGACGCTCTTCGGCGCCGCGACGTCGCCGATGGACGCGGTGATCCACGAGGACTCGTACGTCGAACTGGTCTTCGCGCCGGTCCCGGCGCCGGGGACCGCAGCCCTCGCGGCGGCGGCGGGGATCGTCGCGGCGCGTCGGCGCAGGCGGTAATCGGCCCCTGAGTCCGGGGCTCACAGCCGGTGTAGTTTCACTCCCTTGGGGGTCGCGCGGGGCGCACGCCGCGCGGCCCCATTTGTATGTTCTCACCCATCGGCCGTTCGCGCGGGAGTAGACTGCCGCGTGCGGCAAAGGAGGTTCTGGTGCGTTGGATCCTCTGCATTGGCGCGAGTCTGATGGCGGCCGGGGTAGCGTTGGGTCAGACGACATATCACGTTGCGCCGCCTCCGGCCGGCAACGACGCCAACCCCGGCACGGCCGCCGCGCCGTTCGCGACGATCCAGCGCGGGGCGCAGGCCGCGCAGGCGGGGGACACGGTGGTGGTCGCGCCGGGCACGTACGCCGGGTTCAACGCCGTCCGCTCCGGCGCCCCGGGGGTTCCGATCACCTTCCGCGGCGAGCCGGGGGCGGTGATCGCGACCGCCGCGGCGCCGCACAACGGCAACAACCACCGTTCCCGCATCAACCTCGACTCGGTGTCTTGGATCGTGATCGAGGGCTTCGAGGTCGTCGGCACGCACGACCAGCGGAACTCCAACGAGGGGATCCGGCTGGTCGCGCCGCCGGGGTTCGCAGGCGGTGACGTCGTCATCCGCAACTGCCACGTGCACCACCACGGGAACCGGTGCATCTTCTCGGGGCACTACAACCGGATCACGATCGAGGAGTGCCTGATCCACGGCGCGGCCGATGAGCACGGGGTCTACCTGTCGAACTCCGGCGACGACCACGTGATCCGCCGCAACGTGATCCACTCCAACGCCGCGGCGGGGATCCACCTCAACGCCGACGCGTCGGAGGGGGGCGACGGGGTCATGACCGGCCTGCTCGTGGAGGCCAACGTCATCTTCAACAACGCGGTGGGGGCGAACTACATCGACATCAACGGAACGCCGCAGACGCGCCCCGGCGGCGGTTCGGGGATCAACTGCGACGGCGTGCGCGACTCGCGCATCGTGAGCAACTTGCTGTACGGCAACCACGCCAGCGGGATCTCGCTGTACCGCATCGACGGGCTCCTCGGAGCCGGGAACAACGTCGTCGCCAACAACACGGTCGTGCAGCCCTCGGACGGGCGGTGGGCGCTGAACATCCAGGACGACAGCAGCGGCAACGTGCTCTTCAACAACATCCTGCTGAACTTCCACTCGTTCCGCGGAAGCATCGACATCTCGGCCGCGTCGCTCCCGGGGTTGGTGAGCAACCGGAACATCGTGATGGACCGGTTCATGATCGGCGGCGCATCCGCGACGCTGGCGGGGTGGCGCACGGCAACCGGGCAGGATGCCGACTCCGTGGCGCTGCCGGCGTCCGCCTGGCCGGCGCTCTTCGTTGATCTGGCCGGCGACGACTACCGGTTGCCGCCGGGGAGCATCGCGCGCGACGCGGGGATCCCGGCCCTCGGCGGCCGCGCAGCGCCGCGCACCGACGCCGCGGACGAGCGCCGGCCGCAGGGTCGCGCGTACGACATCGGCGCCCACGAGCACATCCCCGAGTGCCCGGCGGACTGGAACGGCGACGGCGTGCCGACCTCGGCGGATATCAGCGCCTTCCTGAGCACGTGGCTCATGGGCGCGGTCGCGGAGAACGGCCTGGGGGATTTCAATGGCGATGGGCCGGTCACCAGCACCGACATCGCGGCGTTCCTGACGGCCTGGCTGGAGGCCGTGACGCAGGGGTGCTGAGCCTCAGTCGGCGCCTTCCTCCGCGGGCCACGGGCGGCGGAGCCAATCTTCATATGCGGCCCGCTGCTCGGGCGTTGGCTCCGGCGTGCGTTTGAGCACCCACGAACCATCGGGCTTGCCGGCGAGCGTCAGCACAACGGTGCGAAGTTCATCGCGCCGGAAGAGCGTGAACTCGACGCGGTCGCCGGGCTTGTGGCGCGCAAGGTGGGTGTCGAGCCCGCTCTCGAAGCGGCGGCCATTGATGGCGATGATCTCGTCGCCCACGAGAACGCCGGCGAGCGCGGCGGGCCCGTCGGCGTACACCGCGGAGACACGCGAGCCGCCAAGTTTGAGGCCGGCGTAGGGCTTCTGCGCGGGCGTGCCGTCGTCGTTCTTCTCCGCGGGCTCAAAGAGAAGGTCGATGCCGACGGTGCGCAGCGCGCTCTCCAGCGGCAGGTCGCCGGGGCGGTTGATGTGCTGGTCGAAGAAGGCGGTGAAGTCCGACCCGGTGAGTTCTTCCAGCACGCCGACGACGTCCTCGACGCGGTACCCGCCGCCGGAGAGCGGAAAGCGCTCGTACAGCGTCCGGAGGACATCGTCCAGCGAAACGCGGCCGGCGCTGCGTGCGCGCACCTCCATGTCCAGCAGCAGCGACACCAGGGCGCCCTTGGTGTAGAACGACACGGTCGAGTTCACGCTGTCGGGCGTCTGCCGGTTGTACTTGATCCACGCGTCGAACGAGGCGTGGGCGAGCGACTGCACGTGCAGGCCGGGGCGGGCCCGCTCCGTGGTGATGGTGTCGCCCAGAAGTTCGAGATAGTCGTCCGGCGTCATCAGCGGCTTGCCGTTGGGACCGGTCGCGCGGACGAGGCACAGGTCGTCGTAGTAACTGGTCGTGCCCTCGACGAGCCACAGGAGCGTCGTGTAGTTCTCGCGCTGGTAGTCGTACGGCCGCAGGTCGGCGGGGCGGAGTTGCTTGACGTTCCAGGTGTGGAACATCTCGTGTGAAATCAGGCCGAGGAAGCGCCGGTACCGGGCGCCGCCGCGATCTTCAAATGCGGCCCGCGACGTCTGAGCGACAAACGAGTTGAGGTGCTCGGTGCCGCCGGAGCCGTCGGGGGTGATGTGCAGAATGAACACGTAGCGGTCGTACGGCAGGTTGCCGAACATCGCGTGCTGCGTGCGGACGATCGCGGCGAACTCCGCCGCGATGGTGTCGTGGTCGCGGGCCATCGCCCCAGGAGGCCACGCCACGATCTCGTGCGGGATGCCGTCCACGTCGAACCGGATCAGGTCGTGGAGGCCGATCTCCAGGGGTGAATCGACCAGCACGTCGTAGTCCGGGGCCAGCAGCGAGCCCGGCGCAGTCGGGTCGGGCGCCAGGCCGGTGGCCGTGCGCCAGCCCTCGGGGGCGCGGACCGTGACGCGCAGCGGGTGGGAGCGGTGCTCCGCCGTGTAGACGAAGGCCGTCGAGGGGGAGAGGAACGCGTGCGAATCATCCACGTGCCGCGTGCGGTCCTTGAGAGAGTTGGCGTAGACGGTGTAGCGGACGGTGACGTCGCGCGGCCCTGTTCTGCCGCGTGGGAGCGTGATGCGCCATGTGGACTTGTCGATCTTCTCCGCCGGCAGCGGCGCGCCGTCGGCGAGCGACGCCGCGAACGTGCGGATCGTCCCGGCGGGGTCGAGGACCACGTAGCGCCCGGGCCGCCACACGGGGAGCATGACGTCGAGCGTCGGCGTGGTCACGCCCGGGAACGTGGCCTCGATGTCCACGGTCTGCGTCTGCGGACGGTCGAGGTGGACGACGTACTCGACGCACGCGGGTTTGGCTGTCGCGGCGGGCTGGGCCACGGCCATGCGGCCGGCCAGCGAGGCCGCGATGAGCGCAGCGGCGATCAGGGCGGAGAGTAACTTCATGGCGGCGGTGTGGAGCATGGAAGCGTCAGGCGCTGGGAAGGCCGGTCAGGCGGCGGATGAGGGCATCGATCTTCGGCGGAACCGGCATCACGCTCAGCCGCGGCAGGCGGAGCAGGTCAAAGCCCTCAAAGCGCTCGTCCGCCTTCATCTCGTCGAGGGAGAGCGGCTTCTTCGCTTCGGCGACGGGCGCGAGGTCGAAGACGGCGAACTTCGGCGCCCCGGCGCTGTTCAGCCCCGGCTTCTTCGGGTCCTCGTACGGCGCTGAGATGATCTTCGCCAGCCCGATGATGCGGCGCTCGTCCCCGGTGTGGTAGATGAACGCCTGATCGCCCTTCTTCGCCGCACGGATATGAGCGAGCGCGGCGGGGTTCGTCACGCCGTCCCAGGTCGTCTTCTTGTCACGGGCCAGGTCGGCGTAGGCGTACACCGACGGCTCGGTCTTCAGCAGATAAGTCGTCATGCGGCGGAGCGTAACGCAAGAGTCTCACCCGCGCAGGCGGATGGGAGCACGGACCAACGACAGCGCCCCGCCTAGTGGGCCCGGGCGGGGCGCTGCCACACGAGACTTGTGATGCCGTCGGGCGCGGTATCAGGCCGGGTTGTCAGCGGCCGGCTTCTCGCCGCCGTGGCACGTGTTGGCCTTGCCCTCGCACCCCTCGCCGGTGGTCTTGCAGCAGTCGCTGGCGGCCTTGCTCTTGCAGCAGGACTCGGCCTCCTCGGTGTCGCTGGTGGCGATCGCCTTGCCGCCGCCGAGGGCGCAGCAGGAATCGGCCTTGACATCCGCCGCGGGGGCCGTGGCGACGACGTCGCGGCCGCCGCAGCAGGCGCCGCAGCCGCCGACGAAAGACTTGTACGCGGCGAAGGTGCCGAAGCCGGCGGCGAGCAGGCCGGCGATGCCGAGGATGGACGCGACGGTCGTGGAGCCGGTTCGGGTGTTCATCGGTGGGATCCTCCGGGCTGGTACCGGTCTGCGGCGATCGCGCGGCGGAACGAACGCCGCACTCGTCGAGTGTAGCCGATCGTTGGGGTAGGGGCACCCGAAAAGGGGCATCCGCGGGCGCTTGAGGCGGGTGGCCGGTTGTGCGGACCGGGGGGCTGGGAAGGGGCGGGACG
>CALAFV010000215.1 GCA_937891445.1 uncultured Phycisphaerales bacterium
GGGGCGGGGTGGCAGTGGCCGGGGCGGGGGCGGGTGGAGGCTGGGGCGGTGGGCGCCTGAGGCCGGTCGCGGGGGGCGGAGGGAAGGGAAACAGGACGAGCAGTTGCGGAACGCTCCGCTCCCCGGCGTGAGGGCTAAGGTCCGCCATGCGGCTTGTGTTCCTCGGGACCGGGACCAGCGCGGGGGTGCCGGCGATCGCGTGCGACTGCGCGGTCTGCCGCAGCGATGACCCGCGCGACAAGCGGCTGCGGGCCGGGGCGGCGGTGCTGTTCACGGATGCGTCCGGGCAGGAGCGCGTGGTGCTGATCGACGCGACGCCGGACCTGCGGCAGCAGGCGCTGCGGGCGGGGCTGAGGCGGTGCGACGCGGTCGTCTTCACGCACAACCACGTGGATCACACCTTCGGGCTGGACGAACTGCGCCGGTTCAACGTGGTGCAGAACGCGCCGATCGACATCTACGCCGAGGCGCACACGATGGGGCACCTGCGCCGGGTGTACCAGCACATCTTCGACAAGGAGTTGAACGTCCAGCCGAGTTTCGTCGCGACGCTGATCCCGCACATCATCGACGAGCACCGGCCGCTGGACCTGTTTGGCGTGTGGTTCACGCCGATCCGGCTGCTGCACGGGCGGCTGCCGATCCTGGGGTTCCGCATCGAGCCGGCCCGCGCGGGGGACGGGAGCCTGTACGGGCGGCCGCTGAGCGCGGGGGCGGGTGGAGACGGGGGAGAGGGGGCGTTCCCGCTGGCGTACTGCACGGACGTGTCGGCGATCCCGCCGGAGTCGTGGGCCAAACTCCACGGGCTGCGGACGCTGGTGCTCGACGGCCTGCGCCACCGCCGGCACCCGACGCACTTCACGCTCCAGGAGGCGGTGAGCGTCGCGGAGCGCGTGCGCCCCGCGCGGACGTACTTCACGCACATGGCGCACGACCTGCCGCACGCGGAGACGAACGCGTCGCTGCCGGAGGGGATGGAACTGGCGTACGACGGGCTTGTGCTCGAATAGCCGGGGCTGGCCGCCAATCGGAGCAGAGAGAACGAACCACAGACGAACGCAGATGAACACGGATCAGAAAGGTTAGGGAGATTGGCTCACGCCAAGCCCTCCTCTCTCATCCGTGTTGATCCGCGTTTATCTGCGGCTGCTGCCTCTTGCCCGAATCTGTGGCGATGTGCGGCCCAGAGCCCGCGGCGGATCAGTGGCTCGCGGTCGGAGCCTCGGGCGTGGAGGACGGGGCCGGCTCGTTGCCGACCGGACGAACGATAACCGAGACGATCGACTCGGGCTTGTAGTACTTCGCGAAGGTTTCGCGGATCGCCTCGGCGGTTTCGTTCTGGTACGCCTCGGGTGCGGCGACGATGTCGTCGAGGCTGACGCCGCGGTAGGTGAGCGTCGCGAGGCGCGACGTCCAGAAGCCGGGCTCCTTCATCTGCTCGTCGAAGGTGTTGGCGGCCTGCTTCTTGGCGACCTCGAGTTCTTCGGCCGTGGGACCCTCGGCGGCGAAGGTCTCGTACATCTCTTCGATGGTCGCCAGCAGGCGCTCGACCTTGGCGGGGTCGGTGGGAGCGCTCGCGAAGAAGAGGCCGAATCCGGGCAGGGCCGGCGCCGGCTGCGAGGCGGCGCTGATGCTGTAGACGAGCCTCTCCTGCTCGCGGATGCGCTGGATCATGCGGCTGGAGACGATCCGCGCGGCGAGCCCCATGCGCCGGCTGTCGGCGATGTTGTCGGCGTCGGGGCCGAAGAAGCCGGCCAGAACGAAGGCGGTCGGCGTCTGCGTGGCGACCTCGGCGTCGCGCGCCAGCGGGCCGGTTTCGGGGCCGGCCGGACGGAGGTCGTCGAGCGTTGCGTCGCTGATGCGCTCGCGCGGCGGGAGCGAGCCGAGATACGTGCGGGCCAGTTCGACGGCTCGCTCACGCGAGATGTCGCCGACGATGGCGACCTCGATCGGCGCCGTGGCGATGACGCGGTCGAGCCGGGCCTGGGCCTGCTCGAGGGTGATGCGCTCGACCTGCGACGCGGTCAGCGGGCGGGTGCGAACCTCGCCGCGGGGGAAGATCGTGTCGGGGAAGTGGAAGGCGAAGGCGGCGCGGGGGTCTTTCTCGCGGGCCTCGATGGCGCGGAGTTGGCGCTCCTTCCACTGCTCGAGCGCGGAGGCCTCGATCCGCGGGTCGGTGAGCAGGAGGTAGGCCAGTTGCATGCCGGCCTCAAGGTCGGTGGCGCTGCCCGAGACGGTGAGCCTCATGTCGTCCAGGTCGCCCGACCCGCCGACGCTCACCTTCTTGCCGACCATGAGATCGCGGATGTCGGTGGACGAGAGGGTGCTGGTGGCGGGCTGGTCCCAGGCAAGGCCCGCGGCCTGGGAGACGCCGCGGTCGGCGGCGGTCTCGCGCAGCGAGCCGTCGGCGAGGGTGATGGTGACGGTCACCTGGCCCTCGCGGTAGTCCATGAAGCGGTGGTGGACGCGCACGCCGTTGGAGAGCCAGCCGGACCAGACGGCGCTGGCCTGGTGCTCGGCCTGCTCGGCGACGTCGCCGGGGGTCGGGGTCTTCTCCAGCAGCGCGGAAGCGCGACGGGCCGCGGCTTCCTTCTCAGGCCTGGCGGCGATGGCGGCAAGGCCGTGGCTGAGCAGGTCGGCCTCGGCGGGGACTTCGGCGCTGGAGGGGATCTCGAGAACGAAGACCGCGGCGGAGGGGTCGTACAACTCGGCGAAGCGGGCGGAGACCTCCTCGGCGGTGATCGTCGGGAGGAGTCTGCGGTAGAGGTCCAGGGTCTGCGTCGGGGACATCACCGGCTCGCCGCTGGCGACCGTTAACGTGATCTGGCGGAGCAGGAACGACGCGGGGATCGTCTTCTCCATCTCGACGAAGCGTTCGGCGGAGGCGAGGAGCATCGTCTTGACGTCCTCGATCTCGTGCTCCTCGAAGCCGTGGAGGCGGGCGCGCTGGACGTCGGCCGCCAGTTCGGTCAGCATGTCGCGCCAGCGCTCGGGCTTGCCGTCGGCGGAGACCTGCGTGAAACGGGCGACGTTGAACAGGTTCTGCGTCGAGGCGCCGGCGCCGAGGTAGGACGTGCCGCCCCGGTTCACCTTGGCCTCGATGCGGCGGTTGAGGGCCATGGAGCCGATCGTTTCGACGATCTCGGCGCGGGCGAGTTCGACCGTCGTGACGGGGGGCGACGGCGGGGTGATGCGGCCGATGGTGATGTCGGCGCTGGTGAGTTCGGGGTCGCTGACCACGATCGCGCTGTGACCCTCCGTGGGAGCGACGCGGGCGTCCTGATCGACCGGGACGGGCGTGCGCTCGCCGAAGCCGAAGTGCTCGCGGACGCGGGCGACGGCCTGCTCCGGCTCCATGTCGGCGACAACCACGAGCGTCATGTTCGAGGGGACGTACCAGCGCGTGTAGTAGTCGCGGAAGTCGTCCTGATCGACGCCGAGGATCGTCTCCTCGACGCCGATGGGGAGGCGCTCGCCGATGAGCGAGCCGGGGATCAGCCGCGCGATGACCTGGTCCTGCACGCGCTGGCGGCCGCTCATGCGCGAGCGCCGCTCCTCGAGGATGACCTGGCGCTCGTTCTCGATCTCGTCGGGCAGGAGCAGCAGGCGCCCGGCGACGTCGGACATGAACAGCAGGGCCTTGTCGAGCGTCTCGGGCTTGTTGTCGGGCATCGCGAGTTGATAGACCGTCTGGTCGAAACTCGTGAAGGCGTTCTGGTGCTGGCCGAAGCGAAGGCCCATGGACTCGAAGAACGTGATCACGCTCCCGGGGGGGAAGTTCTCCGAGCCGTTGAAGGCCATGTGCTCGAGGTAGTGGGCGATGCCGCGCTGCTCGTCGGTCTCGTTGAGCGAGCCGGTGGAGACGTGCAGCCACACCGCCGCGCGGCCGGGCGGGTTGCCGTGCTGCATCACGATGTACTTCAGACCGTTGTCGAGTTCGCCGGTGACCAGGCGCGGGTCGGTCGGCAGGGGCTCGGCGCGGACGAAGGAAACGACGGCAAGAACGGCGGCGGCCGCGGCGAACCAGGTACGACGCATGGCGGGCTCCGTACGCCCCCCGGCCTTTGGCGAAGGGCGATGGTAGCCGAGCGGCGAATGAGACGCCGCAAAGACGCCTTGTGGACGGGTTCGGGAACGAAACGACATACGCGCATAGCCACCCCACGGCTGTGTGGCAGGCGTGCGTGGGTCACGCGCGGGACGCGGGAGGAGCGTCCTCTGAGCCATCGAGGAAGATCTCCTCGATCCGCAGGCCGAAGAGCCGGGCGATCCTGAATGCGAGCGGCAGGCTCGGGTCGTACTTGCCGGTCTCGATGGCGTTGACGGTCTGGCGCGAGACGCCCAAGCGCTCGGCGAGGTCGGCCTGCGACCAGTCGCGCTGGGCCCGGAGTTCGCGGAGGCGGTTGGTCACGCGTACCTCCTGCGGGCCAGCGCCACACCGGCGAAGTAGAAAACGGGGAGAAGGGCCCACATGTGGCGGTCGCTCAGCCGGGCCCTGGCCGGGATGGCCGCGACCTCCACAGCCACCCGGGCTCCCAGGTACAGGACGACCAGCGCGATGGCCCCGAGGACGGGGAGGCGGTCGAGGAGGGGCCGGGCGTGCATGGTGGGCCTCCTGTGTCAAGGGTCCTTGACTGTCAAGGTTGCTTGACAATACATCGCTTCGGGCATCTGTCAAGGATGCTTGACATTTTCTTGGCCGGCGGGCACCGACCCCGGGGGACCGGAGAGCGTCATCGCCCCATCCGGCGTCTACACTCCCCGTCCCATGGGCAAGACCCGCGAGATCAAGAAGCGCATCAAGGCCGTCGGGAACATCCGCCGCATCACCAAGACGATGCAGATGATCGCGACGAGCAAGTTCGCCCGCGCCCAGCAGCGCGCGGTGGCGACCAAGCCGTACACCGAGGGCGTCTTCGAGTTGGTCCGCCAACTCGGGGCGACCGCCGGGAACGTGTCGCACCCGCTGATGGCCGGGGTCGGCAAGGCGGCCGAGGGCAAGCCGGAACTGACGCTGATCATCACGTCGGACCGCGGGCTGTGCGGGCCGTACAACGGCTCGATCCTGCGGACGGCGATGGCCCACTTCCGCGAGCACCCGGAGGCCAAGAACGGCATCATCGAGGTCTCGGGGCGCAAGGGGGCGTCGTTCCTGCGCTTCGCGGGCGTGAACGTGGCGCAGCAGCACCAGATCGGCGACAAGCCGACGTATGAGATGATCGAGCGGCTGGCGCAGGACCTGATGGACCGGTTCATGGCCGGCGAGGTCTCGGCCGTGCGGGTCGTCTTCATGCGGTACATCAGCGCCGGGCGCCAGCGCCCGGAGGTGATGCAGTTGCTGCCGCTCAAGCCTCCGCCGGCGAAGGAAGGGGCCGAGGAGAAGAAGGCGGGCGGCGTGGAGTACGAGTTCTCGCCCCCGGCGAACGAACTGCTGGCCGACCTGCTCCCCGCGGCGGTCAAGAGCATGCTCTTCCAGGTCTTCAACGACGCGATCGTCTCCGAGCACGTCGCCCGCATGGTGGCGATGAAGTCCGCGACGGACAACGCCGCCAAGATGGGCAAGCGGCTGACGCGCGACTTCAACCGCGCCCGCCAGGCCCAGATCACGACGGAACTGACGGAGATCATCTCCGGCGCCGCGGCGCTGGGTTGAGCGGCCGCCGAGAGGCCGCAGATCAACGCAGTTTGACGCTGATAAGAGAGCCACGGGTTCACACAGATCAACACGGATAAGAGGGATTGGATCAGAGCAGATCCAATCCCTCTTTTCTTATCTGCGTGATCTGCGTTGATCTGCGGCCAAATCCGCTTGCCAGATCCGTGTGATCTGTGTTTATCTGTCGCCACCCTGCCCCGCCCCCGCATCCTCGCCGGTTTCGGCCTCCAGGTCGGGCCCGGGGTCCACGATGAGGCGGACGCGGCGGGTGGGGGTTGCGTAGCGGCAGAGGGCCTCGGCGACGTCCTCGCGCGTGAAGGACGCGATCATCTGCGGGCCGGCGGCGACGTCGTCCGGCGTGTACGCGCCGCGGTAATCCATCCGCGAGAGTTGAGCGGCCCAGTACGACGGGCTGCTGAGTCGCCGCCGCAGGTCGGCGGCCATCTCGTCGCGGGCGCGACGGAACTCGTCGGGCGTGGGGCCGCGGGCCGCGAGGTCCTCGGTGATCGCCGCGGCAAGGTCCGCCGCGGCCTCGGCCCGCTCGGGGGCGACGGCGACGGTGGTGATGACCAGCCCCGCCTCGCCGGCGATCACGCCGCCGGGCTGGGCGACGGTGAGCACATCGTCGATCCCCGCCCAGCCGCGCTCGCGGACCTCGGTCGTCATGCGCTCATCGAGCGCCAGAGCCGCGAGGCGGAGGAGCCGGTGGTCGCGGAGGTTGAAGTCGTCCAGCGCGCGGAAACCCGCGCCAGCGCACGCCCGGTTCCCCTTGACCGGCAGACGCGAGCGCACCGCCAGCGGCCCCTCGGGAAGCGGCTCGCGCCGGCGCAGGTCGGCGAACGTGCCGGGGCCGATGCGCTCTCGCGGCGGCAGCGTCGCCAGCGAACGCTCCGCGGCCCGCAGCGCATCGGCGAGCGCAACGTCGCCGGTGATGGCGATCTCCAGCGGGTTGGCCCTCGACCCGTGCTCCGGCGCGCCGAGCATGCGCCCGAGCCAGGCGCGGACATCTTCGAGACGGATGGACCGTGCTTCGGAAGCGGGGATGGGGCGGAAACGCACCTCGCCCGGCGGGTGCATCGCGCCCGAGAGGGCGCGGGCCACGGCCCAGCCGGGCTCGCCCTCGTCGTCGCGGGCGCGCTGCGCGTACCACCTGGCCCACTGGTCGAGCGTGTTCTGCGAGACGCGGGCGTCGGCGAGCATGCGGCCCAGCAGGCGCACCGCGGCGTCGAGTTCGCTCGCGGGGGACTCGATGCGGAGAAGAACGGCGTCCTCGGTCGAGTAGGCGAGCGGCGTGATGCGGCGCTCGCGGAGGCTTGCGGCCTCCGGGCCTTCGCGGACCTCGGCGGCCCAGGTCCAGGCCGCCGCGGCGGTGAGCCCGCGCGTCGCCTGCGTCTCCTCGATCTCGCCGCCGGCGAGCGAGGCCAAGATGAGGATCCGCGGCTCGGCACCGGTGTCCTTGGAATGCAGCGGCCCGCTCATGCGGAGGTGGTGCAGGCGGATGCCGTTGGCGAGCCACGCGGAGACGACGCCGCTGGAGCGGTGCGCGGTCAGTTCGACGATGCCGGAGGAGAGGGGGTGGGCGATGGGATCAGGCTGCGAGACCGTCTGGAGCGACTGCGCAGCGGCCATGCCCGCCGCCGCGAGCAGCACGCCGATGTACAGCACACGTCCCGCGCACCGACGGTTCACACAACCTCCAGGCGCCACCCGTGCCCTTCCCATCCCGCCATGACCGGCGGGCCATCGGCAGACCACCCGATGCCCCCGTGAGAACCCCGTTGTTGTATGCCCGTCGGGGCGGCGGGTTGCCGGTTGGATGGATCACGGTTCAATCGTCGAGGCCGAAGATCGTGCACGCCCGGCCGGTGCAGTCGTCGGCGCGGGGGAAGCGGCCGGCGAGCATGCCGTCGATCGCGGCGTCGATCCGCTCGCGGACGCGCTGCTCGTCGATGTCGGCCAGGTCGATGGAGCCTCGCTCGCCGGTGGAGAGACACCAGAACTCGGCGCGGCCGCGGAGGGGCTCGGAGGGGTCGCCGCCGCCAAGGAGGGCCCGCGCGGCCATGGCGTAGATGCCCAGTTGCAGGTCGTCGGGCTTGGGCTCCAGGAGCCGGCGCGAGGGCTGGCCGGTCTTGTAGTCGATGATGCGGATGCTGCCGTCGGGGAGTTGGTCCACGCGGTCGATGCGGGCGTGGACGTCGTGCGTCTGGCCGTTGCGCTCGTACTGGAAGCCGGCCCAGACTTCGATCTCGAGAATGTTGGCGGTGGGGTCGTGGAGACGCTCGTAGAAGAGGGCGAGTTGGGCGG
>CALAFV010000216.1 GCA_937891445.1 uncultured Phycisphaerales bacterium
GGCGACCAATCCCGCCAGCACCGCCCGTCTCAGCGGCGACGAGTACTTCTGTCTCGGCGACAACAGCCCCGCCAGCCAGGACGGCCGCCTGTGGGGCGACCCGGACCCGTGGGTCGCCAGGCAACTCTGGGAAGACCGCGGGCTGGAGCCCAAGGCCGGCGTCGTCCCGCGAGAACTGCTGATCGGCAAGGCGTTCTTCGTCTACTTCCCCAGCCTCCACCGTGACGGCGCCGTCCCGGTCCCCGACTTCGGTCGCTTGCGGTTCATCTGGTAGAGGCCACAGATAAACGCAGATAGGAAAGAAAGGAGGATTGGCATTCCGCCAAGTCCAACCCTTCTCTCTTATCCGTGTTGATCTGTGTGAACCTGTGGCCTGTCTTCTCTGCGTTGATCAGCGTTCATCTGCGGCTGATCGGCTTGCGGCGGCGGTCAGCGCGGCGCACGGGCGTAGATCACCATCCGGTGCCCCTCCGGCTCCAGCCCGCGCTCGCGGCAGATGCGGTCGCGCAGTTCCGCCAGTTCCGGGATGTCCAGCGGGATGATCTCCCGCGTGTCCACCCGCACCAGCAGCCCCCCGCTCCCGCGCCCGTAGGCGACCTGGTAGTGGCTCTGCTCCGAGTCGAAGAGCACCTGCTGGATGATCCCCGCCTCCGCCAGCAGTTTGATCGTCCGGTAGATCGTCGCCTTGGAGACCCGCAGCCCCGCGCGCTGCATCGACTCCAGCAACTGGTCCGCCTGGAAGACGTCGTCGCGCCGGATCACCGCGTCGAGGATCTGCGCCCGCTCCGGCGTGTACTTGAGCCCTTCGGCCTTCAGTTTGCGCCGGAACACCGCGCACAGCGGTTCGATGATGTGCGGATCCTCCGCCGCAGCGCCGTCGGAGCCGGTCGCGCTGGGAGGATTGTCGAGCGGCGGGAGTTTCATGCCGACCAATGGTACGGATCGCCGCCGCGCGTGGGTCGCACCCCCGGCGGCGACGCCTGCCCGCCCGTAGACTCCCGCCGTGCGCACCCGGTCCGGCACGCCAGCACCCGCACCCTCCTCCCCCGCCGCGGGGGCGACCCCGCTCGCCCCGCCGTCGGCGCTGGCGCGCTGGGGCGGACCCGTGGGGTTCGCCCTCGCGTTCCTCGCGGGTCTGATCTGGTTCGCCTCCCACGGGCTGCCGCAGGACGCCATGCCCGGCGACGGGATCGTCGCCGCCGTGTGGTCGCTGCTAGCCGGCGGCGGGCTCGCCGCGGTCTATCTCCTCGGCGCGATCGGGTGGGGGCGGCCGCTGGTGGCCGTGCTGCTGCCGGGCTCGGGTCCGTCGCGCCCGTGGCTTCAGGCCGGCCTGGGCCTCGGGTTCATGCTCACGCTCAGCCACGCTCTGGGCATCGCCGGGCTGCTGGGGGCGGGCGTCGGGCCGATCATCGCCTGGGGGACAACGCTCGTCGGCGGCGCGATCCTCGTCGATCAGGTCGTCCGCGGCGAACTGCGCCCGGAGCGCTGGAGCGTCCTCCCCGGCTGGGCCATCCTCGCGGCGCCGGCGCTGGCGCTGATGCTCGTCGCCGCCTCCAGCCCGCCGGGGGCGCTGTGGCTCAGCGAGGCCCACGGGTACGACGTGCTGAGTTACCACCTCCAACTCCCCAAGGAGTGGCTGGAGGCGGGCCGCATCCGGCCGCTGGAGCACAACGTCTACTCCTTCCTCCCCAGCCACATGGAGGCGGCCTTCACACACCTGGGTGCGATGCTGCTCCCCGCCGGGCCGGCCGGCGCCTCGCCCGGCGCGGCGTACATCAGCGGCGCCGGCGCGGCTCTGCTGGCGGCGCAGATGCTCCACGCGCTGGTCGCCATCCTCGCGGCGGCCCTGATCGGCCGGCTCGGATGGGCGATGCTTCTCGCCGGCGGCGTGGGCGCGATTACGGCGCGATATGCCGGAACGCTCGCCGCGGCGGCCGTGCTCGCAACGCCGTGGACGATCGTCGTCGGCTCGATGGCGTACAACGAGATGGCGGTCGTCGCCCTGGGGGCGGCGGCGGCGCTGGCGGCCGTTGAGCGCGGGGAGCGGCACACGCCCGTCCGCCGCGCCGTGGCGGCGGGGTTGCTGGTCGGAATGGCC
>CALAFV010000217.1 GCA_937891445.1 uncultured Phycisphaerales bacterium
CGGTGAAGTTCTCGCCGAAGCGGAAGAGGCGGAAGGAGTTGCCGATCACGAAAACGTCGCCGATGACGTGGTAGAAGCCGGCGACGAGGATGGCGCCGGCGCCGAAGACGGCCTCCAGGCCGCCGGTGGCGGCCAGCGCCAGGCCGACGATCGCGATGACGATCGAGATGGCGATGTTCTGCACGACGATGCCCCGCGTGCGCCGGCCCAGTTCGATGAGGAACGGGATGCGGGAGAGGTCGTCGTTCATGAGGGCGACGCCGGCGGAGTTGGCCGCGATGTCGCTGCCGCCCAGGCCCATGGCGACGCCGACGTCGGCCTCGGCGAGCGAGGGGCCGTCGTTGATGCCGTCGCCGACCATCATGACGCGGCGCTGGGCGCGCTCGAGTTCCTGGATGAGTGCGTGCTTCTCCTCGGGGTGGCACTCGGCCTCGACGGCGTCCACGCCCAGGGCGCGGCCGACGCGCTCGGCGACGCTCATGCGGTCGCCGGTGAACATGACGACGCGGCGGACGCCCAGTTCGCGGAGGCGCTCGATGACGGCCTTGGCGTTGAAGCGGATGCGGTCCTCAAGGCCGACGACGCCGAGGTAGCGGCCGTCGCGGACGACGTGCACGCCGGTCATCCCCTCGATGCGGGGCTCGACGGCCTTCATCTGCTCGGCCAGGTTCGGGAAGATCTCGCGGATCCAACTGGCGCGGCCGACGTGGAGTTCGCCCATGCTGGTGCGGGCGCGGATGCCGCGGCCGTGGACTTCCTCGAAGTCGCCGCCGCCGCTGCCGTCGGGCTTGATGCGGGCGGCCTCGGCGGTCTGGAGGATGGACTTAGCGAGGGGGTGGTTGGAGTGCTGCTCGCCGTTGGCGGCGGCCATGAGCAGTTCGGCGCCCTCGACGCCCTCGGCGGGGACCAGGCGGCTGACGGCGAAGCGGCCGGTCGTGAGCGTGCCGGTCTTGTCGAGCACGACGGTGTCGATGCCGGCGGCGGCCTCGAGGTAGTTGGTGCGCTTGATGAGGATGCCCAGGCGGGCGGCGGAGGCGAAGGCGGCGACCATCGCCATCGGGCTGGAGAGCAGCAGAGCCGACGGGCAGGCGACCACGAGGACCGTGATCGCGATGTTCATGTCGCGCGTCAGGAACCAGACGACGAAGGCGACGATAAGCGTGACGGGGACGAAGAAGCGGGCGACCTGCTCGATGATGAGTTGGCGCGGGCTCTTGGACTGCTCCGCCTCGCGGATGAGTTGGGTGACCTTGCCGATCGTCGTGTCGGAGCCGACCTGCGTGACGCGGAGGTCGATCACGCCGGAGAGGTTCGTGGTGCCGGCGTAGACGGGCTCGCCGGGCTGGACCTCGTGCGGCGCGGCTTCGCCGGTGAGGGAGGCCTGGTTGATCGTCGAAACACCGGTGACGACGACGCCGTCAACCGGGAGGTTCTCGCCGGGGCGGACGCGGACGATGTCGCCGACCTTCACGGCGGTGAGGGCGACCTCGGACTCCTGGCCGTTGGTGACGACGCGGGCGGTGTCGGGGGTGAGGCCGACGAGTTCCTCGATGGCCCGCTGGGCGCCCCAGGCGCGCTGGCGGACGAAGGAGTCGGCGACCAGGAGGATGAAGGCCAGGGCGCCGGCGACGACGAACTGGCCGGTGGCGATGGCGGCGAGGATGGCGAGGGAGGTCAGGGAGGAGGTGGAGGCGTAGCCGCGGCGGACTTCGCCGTAAGCGGCGTAGAAGAGGGGCGAGCCCAGGAGAAGGGCGCCCAGGAGGGCGGGGAACTGCGCGATCTGCTCCGGGATGCTCTGGGGGAAGAGCCAGCGGGCGATGACCGTCGCGACGACGAGGACGCCGCCGACGAGGTACAGGAGCATGTAGCGCTCGAGTTCGATGTTGTGGTGGGAGCAGCACTCCATGCCGCCGCCGGTGCCGGGAGTGTGGCCGTGGGCGTGGGAGTGGTCGTGCTTGTGGGCGTGGCCGTCGTGCGTGTGCGGCGCTGGGGCGGTGACGGTGGACATTGCAGCGGAACTCCGCGTGGCCTTCCCCCCGTTTCCCCCGGCCCCGTCCGACAGATCGATCGAGCGGGCCCCTCTGTCTGCCGGCCGCGAGAACGGCGGCCGAGCGCTGCGCCCCCTCCCTGCTTCCCCCGCCCGGCAGAGGGTGGGGCAGATGGTAGCCACGGCCAATGGAAACCGGCGCTAGGTGTACGTGGCGTGGGAGGGGTTGGTTCGCCCCCCTCCCCTCCCCCCCCCACTGCCCGGGCTCAGGCGGGGGCCACGGGAGGGGGCGGCGTGCTGGTACCCTCCGGCATATGGCAAGCAAGGCACGGATCGTGGGCGGGGGGCGGGGGCGAGCCGCTGGCGGCGACAAGGTGGCCATCCTCGGGGTCGGGCAGATGGGGTTGGTCTGCGCCGGGATTCTGGCCGGGGTCGGGAGCGAGGGTGAGGGGAGAGGGGGGACGGGGGCGGCGGGCCCCGAGGTCGTGATGTGGGGGCACAGCGCCGACGAGGTCGGGGCGCTGGCGCAGACGCGGCGGAGCCCGCGGCTGCCGGGGTTCGTGCTCCCGGACAGCGTGCGCGTGACGGCGTCGGGAGAGGAGGCGCTGGCGGGGGCGCGGATGATCGTCACGGCGGTGCCGGTGCAGTTCACGCGGTCGGTGTGGGAGACCCTGCGGGCGGAGACGCCAAAGGGGGCGGCGGTCGTGTCGGTCTCCAAGGGGATCGAGAACGGGACGCTGCTGCGGCCGCTTCAGGTGGTGGCCGATGCCCTGGGGGAGCGGATGGGGGAAGACCGGCCGATGGGCGTGCTGTCGGGGCCGACGATCGCGGCGGAACTGGCGCGGTGCCTGCCGGCGACGATGATCGCCGCGAGCGAAGACCCGGACCTGGAGTTGCGGCTCCAGCGGCTGTTCACGACGAGTTGGCTGCGGATCTACACGAGTGAGGACGTCGTGGGCGTGGAGGTCGCGGGGGCGGTGAAGAACGTGATCGCGATCGCCGCGGGG
>CALAFV010000218.1 GCA_937891445.1 uncultured Phycisphaerales bacterium
GTGATGCTGACGTTGTTCGAGGTCTTGCCGACCTTGTCGATTTCGTCGATGTAGATGATGCCCCGCTGCGCGGCCTCGATGTCGTAGTCCGCGTTCTGGAGCAGTTTCAGGAGCAGGTTCTCGACGTCCTCGCCGACGTACCCCGCCTCGGTGAGCGTGGTCGCGTCGCCGATAGCGAACGGAACGTTGAGCACGCGGGCCAGGGTCTTGGCCAGCAGCGTCTTGCCGGAGCCGGTCGGGCCGATGAGCAGGATGTTGCTCTTGTCCAGTTCGACGTCGGTGTCCTCCTTCTCGGCGTGGATCAGCCGCTTGTAGTGGCTGTGCACGGCGACGGAGAGGGCCCGCTTGGCGATGTCCTGGCCCACGACGTACTGATCAAGGAACTCCTTGATCTTGCGGGGGGCCGGGATCTCGGTGAACAGGGCGCCCGACGAGGAGACCCGCCGGCGCTCCTGCTTGAAGATGTTCTGGCACAGGTCCGTGCAGTTGGCGCAGATGTAGACGCTGGGACCCTCGACCATCGGGCCGACTTCGCGGCTGGTCTTGCCGCAGAAGGAGCAGGTCGTGACCTTGCGGCCCTTGAACCCGCCCCCGCCGCCGCCCGCCCCGCCAGCGCCGCCGTTCTGACCCGCATCGCTCTCGTCTTGACGGTTCTTTGCCATGCACCTCTCGCACAGAGCGCCCGCCGGATAAGGGGGCGGAGTTATCGGGACGATACGACCGGAGTGTCCCGCAGTGTATCGGCTCCCCCGAAGCGGGGCTCAACCCCGGCCCGCCCCCCCTTTTTTCTGACCCCCGAGCCGGCCCCGCGCCGGCCGCCGATGGGTTGAGACGGTACGCGATGGCCGCGGGATCGTCAGCCCTTCAAGCCTGAAACGGCTCGCGATTGTGAGTTTCTCCCCCGCACACCCGGACTCGCTCACACGTTATCACCGTCCTCCGCAGATTATCGCCGCTCAGCGGGCCCTCCCGGACGTTCCCCGCTCCTCGGAGACGTGGACGGCCCGGCTCCGCCGTCACCCGCCGGGCGCGGCAGAGGTCGCCCGAGCAGATCGAAGCCGGGCGGCGCTCGCAGGGCGTCGTCGCGGACGGGCCTGGGAGGGCGCGGTGGGAGCGGCTTGCCGGAGACCCGCGCGGTGATCGCGTCCTTGGCGGCCTGGAACTCCTCCTCGGAGATCTCGCCGCGTTTGAGCATGTCGCGGAGGTCGTGGAGCAGGAGGCCGCCGCTGTGTGCGCCGGCGTCCTTGGCGAGCAGGCGCCGCCGCAGGTACATGATGATCGCCCCGCCGACGATGACCGCGACGATGAGGATGCCCACCCACAGGACGACATCGATGGACGTGACGCTGCCCCGGGGGGCTCCCTGGGTGGCCAGTGAGGGCGCGGCGATCGCGGCGAGCGGCTGGAGCATGGCTGAGCAGGCGGCAGACAGGGTATCCGCCGCGGCTGGGCCGCGCTCTGCCCGAGGCAGGCCTCCGACTCGCCCGTCGGCTCAGGCGCTGCCGGTGACGATCACGTTGCGGATCGGCATGAGCAGGTTCGGCACCAGGCGAGACTCGAGCAGGTCCTCGCCGTGCTTGAGGAGCGTGGTGAGGAGGTTGGGGAGTTCCTTGACGTCGTTGATCGGGCCGTACTTGCGGACCGTCAGGTAGATGCTGATCGGTTCCTCGCGGAAGTCGCCGGTGCGGACCTGCTGGGGGCTGGTGCGGGTCTTGACCTCGAAGTTGGCCTGGATGTCCACATCGTCGCTGAGGGCCATACCGAAGATGGGCTGGCAGTCGATCGGAATAGCCCCGTCGAGGTCGATGAGGCGGCCGAGCGGCGAGCCGGAGACCAGGGCCTCGTAGACGATCGCGTCGTGATTGCCGGCGGCCATCAGGTCGAAGCCGTAGAGCAACTCGAGGTAGTCCAGGTCCAGGGGACTGATGTCGAGGTAGTACGGAGCCGTCTCAAGCACGAGTTTGTGCAAGCGGTAGGCATCACCCGCGGAGCCGGGGTTGACCGAACCGGAGCGGATCGACGTCTTGCGGAGGCCGAGCCACTGCTGCGCCTGGTCGCGCGCGGCGGACTCCAGCGCCAGTTCGTTCTGGTAGCGACGGAACTTGTCCATCGACGGGTGTTCGCGGCGGATGCGGTCGAACAGCGCCAGGACCGTGTCTCGCCGCATCGGCAGGTCCATCTTGAGGTTGAGGCGCTGGTTGATGTAGAAGTCGGTGCACAGGGCCCGGTAGCTGGTCGGCATGGACGGCGTTCTCCGGGGGACGGGGACGGGTGACAGGGCGGCTCGGGGCCTTCCGGGGACAAACCCGGCGGCGAGTCAGTGTACGAATGAAGTCTCAAAGCGGATCTATACGGTGAGCGCCGCCCAAGCGGATCGCGAGAGGATTTTAACGCTCATTCTTCGCGAAGGAGAGGTCGGCGCATGAAATCCGTGGACCACCGAGCGCCGGCGCTTCGATCACCGCCTCGCCCACGCTTGGAGTCCGGGCGACGTGGAGCGCTCGGCGCCGGTAACTACTCCAGATGTCAGCCGGCCGCGGTCGGCTCGCCGCGGCGAGAGAGCGGTTGGATGCGCCAGTAGGTGAGCGATCGCCACGCCCACTCCATCGGGCCGAAGTGGTATCGCGCCAGCCACCACGGGCTCCACGCCAGTTGCAGCGCCCACACGCCAAGGACCACGAGCAGTTGTTCGGCGTAATCCGGCCGTCCGAAGAGACCGCCGCCGTAGCCGTAGAAGATGAAGGTACAGATGACGCTCTGGGCGAGGTAGTTCGTGAAGGCCATGCGCCCGGTCGCGGCCAGCGCCCGACCCGCGCCGCCGAGGAGCCCGCCCTTGTAGAGCCAGATGAAGAGAGCGGCGTAGCCGACGGCCATGAGCGCCGAGCCGGCGTAGTTGAACTGGTCCACGAACATGCGCTGGGGGGCGTGGTAGCCGATCGCCTCCAGGCGCAGCGCCCCGGCCGCCGCGAGCCCGCCGCCGACACTCAGCAAGGCAATGGCCGAAGCGCCGTAGACCCGGCGGCTGAAGCGCCCGGTCAGGAATCCCAGTTTCATGAGCCCGGCCCCGATCAGCATCATCCCGCCGGCCCGCCAGAGCATCCAGAAGAGGAAGAACCGGATCTGGCCAGCGAGCACGCGCGGAGCGCGGAAGGCCACGATCTCCGAGTAGGCGCCTCGGTACACATCGACCTCGCGCTGGAGCGCATCGGGCGATGGCTCGAACCACTCGATCGCCTGCTCGGCCCCTTCCCCGCCGTGCTTGATCCCCAGCCCGATCCAGACCCAGCAGAGGCCGCCGATGGCGACCATCACGCACCCCAGCGCGATGAGCCACATGGGCGGGAGCCGCCGCGCCCACGACAGCACGAGGATGCCGCACAGCGCGTACGGCACGAGCACATCCCCCTCCCAGATGAGGTACGCGTGGATGCACCCGATCACCAGGAGCCAGAACATCCGGCGCATCCACAGGCCCAGCACCGGTTTGCCGGAGGCCGTGCGCTTGCTCAGCCACATCACGGCCCCCGCGCCGAAGAGCAGGGAGAAGAGCGAGAGCATCTTCGTGTCGAAGAGGACCGCCGTGAGGAGATACGCCCAGCGGCTGGCCCCCTCGTTGAAGCCCTCGCGCAGCGTGGGGTTCATGTAGACGGCGAACGGCGCCGCGAACGACCGGATGTTCATCGCGAGGATGCCCAGCACTGCCACGCCGCGGAGCAGGTCGAGTTCGGCGAAGCGCTGCGACTCGGTGACGGGGACGAGGGCGGGCGCCGTCAGGGGCGCATCGTGGTCGGACGCGGCCTCGTGAGCGGGGTCGTGAGCCATCGGAGCACCTCGTCGGTCGCCGACAGGTCCGGAAGCACCAGGTCAGCCCCCGCCCGGCGCAGATCGTCAGCAGTGTACCGTCCGGTCGCGACGCCCAGAGCGCGGCAGTTGTGAGCCCTGGCGCAGGCGACGTCGTGCGGAGTGTCGCCGATGACCGTGACCAGCCCGCCCGCCGGCTCGCGGCCGTACAGGGCGCGGTAGCGGCCGATCGCCACCGGCGGGAGGTGGTCCCGCGCCGGCGGGTCGTGCGGCGATTCGTCCCCCCAGACGCGGACGGGAAAGTCCGAGGGCTCGATGCCGCAGGCGCGGAGTTTGAGCGTCCCCGTCTCCTCGAAGTTGCCGGTGAGCAGCCCGAGCACGGCGGCCTCGCCCATCGCCCGCAGCGCGGCGAGCAGTTCGACGACCCCCGGCAGCGGGCGCGCGATCCCGGGCTCGGCGAGGCGGCGCTCCAGATAGACGCGGTACAGCCGCCGCATCGCCGCCGCGTGCTCCGCCGTCGGCTCCACGCCGTTGTCGCGCAGCAGGTCGCGGATGATCAGCGGGTCCAGCCGCCCGGCGAACTCGGTCCGCTCAACGGTGAAGGAAGGGCCGAAGCGCTCACGCCCGGCCTGCTCGAGCGCCCAGATCCCCGCGCCGGTGGTGGAGATGAGCGTGGCGTCAACGTCGAAGAGGATGAGCATGGTGTGGGTCAGCGCCGGATCTCGAAGGCGGCCTCCCCGGTAACGTCCGGGATAACACTGTCGTCCATCGACCGGATGTTCCGCTCCATCGTCCGGCGCAGGTCCGCCAGGTACGCCGCGACGGCGGCCTCCTCCCCCTGCACCTCCAGGAGGACCGACCCGTCGGGCTCGTTGCGGACCCACCCCGTAACGGGGTGGCCACCAGCGATGTGCCGTGCCGTGGCCCTGAACCCCACCCCCTGCACCCTTCCTGTGAACCGGACGCGTCGCCTCATGGACCGCAAGGTTACGCCCCCTCCCCCACTCCCCCCCCCACTGGGCCCATGCCCCGGCACAGCCGGCGCCGCCGGCCCTCCCCGGACGAGACTGCCCCCGTTTGCCAGACCTCGCTCGCGGCAGATTTGACCCGGTTTGCTCCCGTGCTACCTTTCATTCACGGCTCGCTCACCACTGGATCACGGGACACCGCCCCTCCGGGGCACCTGAGCCTGTTTGATCACCTGCCTGACGAGCGACGCCTCGGAACCGGTTCCGCCCGCCGGCGCCCCCTCGGGAGCCCGGCACGGGGAGCAAAGGGGCTCCACGAGCGGGACCGCGGCCGGCACGGTTCTCGTGGACGACCGTTCGTGCCCGTTCTCTCGTGACGGGCGACCCCGCTCAGGCATCCCCGATCCGCCAGCCCGTTACGTTCCGTTCGTACGCCGCCGTTGAGCCGCGTTCGCCCCACCCCCGAACCCTTGTCCCCGGCGAGGCCCCACTCCGACGACCGGCAGCGCGTCCTGGACGCGACGGACATCGTTCAACTCGTCGGCGAACACGTTTCGCTGAAGCCCAAGGGACGCGAGTACGTCGGCCTCTGCCCGTTCCACGACGACCACAGGCCGTCGATGACGGTGGTGCCGCACAAGCGGATCTACCACTGCTTCTCCTGCGGCGCGGGCGGGGACGCCATCGCTTTCGTGATGAACTACCACAAGATGGGGTTCCGCGAGGCGCTGGAGCACCTGGCGCGCCGGGCCAACATCGAACTGACGCCCTGGCGCGGCGGCGAGTCGCGCCGGGACCAGGGGGGCGTCACGCGCGACGCGATCCTGTCGGCCAACCTCACCGCCGCGGACTTCTTCCGCACCATCCTCCAGCACCCGGAGCACGGGCGGGCCGCCCGCGAACTGATCTCCCGACGCGGCATCTCGCCGGACATGGTTCAACTCTTCGGCCTGGGCGCGGCCCCTGACCGGTGGGACGGGCTGCTCCAGGTCATCCAGAAGAAGCGGCTGCCGGTCGAGCCCTTCGTCGCCGCGGGGCTACTCAAGACGCGCGCCAGTGGCGGGCAGTACGACGCCTTCCGCAACCGCCTGATCTTCCCGATCACCGATCAGATCGGGCGCGTGATCGCCTTCGGCGGCCGGCGTCTGAACGACGAGAAGCGCGAGGACGGCACGGAGGAGGCCAAGTACCTCAACTCGGCCGAGTCGATCGCCTTCGACAAGTCGGCGACCCTCTTCGGGCTGCACCAGGCCGCGCCGGAGATCCGGCGCAAGCGGACCGCGATCGTGACCGAGGGGTACATGGACGCGATCGCCTGCCACCAGGCCGGCATCACCAACGTGGTGGCGACGCTCGGCACGGCCCTGACCGCCGCCAACGCCAGGATCCTGCGCCGCCAGTGCGAGACGGTGATCCTGCTCTTCGACGGTGACGAGGCCGGGCAGCGGGCGGCGGAGCGGGCCGTCGAGGTCTTCTTCGCGGAGCCCATCGACGTCAAGATCGCGATGCTCTCCAGCGTCACGGACGCCAAGGACCCCGACGAACTCCTCAAGCGCGAGGACGGGCTGGACGTCTTCGGCCGCGTGATCGAGGCCGCGGTGGACCCGCTGACGCTGCTGATGGACCGCATCAAGGCCGAGATGATCGGCCGCGGCATCGCGGGACGGGCCCGCGTGCTGGACGAGTTCATCGCGCGGCTCGTCGCCCTCGGCCTGGGCCGCGTGGACCCGATCCGCAAGCAACTCATCCTCACGCGGCTCACGGCGGTCGCGGGGGTGGACTGGGAGACGATCGTCAAGGCCGTCGGGCAGCGCACCAGCGCCGCACGGCCGAGGCCCGCCGCGCCGGCGGCGGAAGCACCCGCGCCCGCCGCGGGCACAACCGTCTCTGCCGATGCGCCGCCGTCAAGCCAGGGACTGCGCGAACGGCTGCTGGGGTGCATCCTTTGCGACCCCGCGCTCCTTTATTCCTTGGGGCCGGAGGAGGCCGACCTGCTCAATCCGGACGGCTACGCTTGGCCCCCGTACCGAGTGGTCGCCCGCGCGGTCGGAGAACTGGACGAGGCGGGGGAGCAACCGACGCTCTCGGCCGTGCTCGGGGTTCTGGAGGACCCGGAAGCGCAGCGCGCGGCGACGGCGCTGGCATCGGAGGTGGATCGGCTGGCCGAGCGCGTGCCGGAACGGGTGCACGCTCTGTGGAACGAGTGGTTGGCGCAGGTGCGCCGGCGGCGCGCGTACGAAGCCGCGCACGCCGCGGGCGGCTCGTCGGACTGGGATGCGCTGGCCGCGCGAATCGAGGCCCTGCGCGAACTGGCCACGACCGTCGGGCTGGACCCCGCGGCGATGCCGCCGGTGGGCGGCGTGACAGGTTCTCCGCGAATGTGACTCACACCGCGGGACCGAGAACGACTGTTGTTGACCGGACAGAAAGAGACGCGAGACCGGAGAAGAGAGAGAGGAGAGAACAAGGCCGCGACCAGGAGGAGTGAACGCCGGCGGCATCGAGGGACCCGTCTCACGCGATGAGCGGGTGTGCGGCCGGCGGGAAAGGGGGGCCGGGGAACAGTGGACGGAGGCGCCCGCGGAAGGCCGCGGACGCCGAGGAGGCACGCGTGATCTGCGATCTTCACCCGGCGATGGTCCAGCTCATCGAGGTCAGCCGCGAGCGCGGCTGGCTGAGTTACGAGGAACTGAACAACACCCTCCCCGATGAGATGGTGGACCCCGAGCGGCTGCACGAGCTGCTGGTGATGCTCGACACGCTGGGGATCCAGCTCATCGACGAGATGGAGTACCGCGCGCGGCGCTGGCGCGAGACCAAGGGCAAGGGCGCCGACCCGGCGGCCCCGCCCCCCGCGCTGGGCAAGCCCGTACGCGCCATGGCGGTCCCCGGCGGGGACCGCACCGCGGACACCAACTGGCTGCGCCTGAGCCTGGGCGACTCGTTCGCGGGCGACGCGCGGCCGGCCGCGTCCGGCAAGGCGGCGGCCGGGGAGGAGAGCGCCCCGGCCGGCGAGGA
>CALAFV010000219.1 GCA_937891445.1 uncultured Phycisphaerales bacterium
CGGCCAGGCAGTCGAGGATGTCGGCGACCTGGCGGTCGTCGGCGGGGGTGAAGACCAAGGCTGTAGACGGGGAAGTTTGGGCCATGGTTGGTACACATTGTGGCGGACAGTTCGGTGTGTGTCAAGGGTGCTGATAGGATTTTGAGCGGATGGGGCGCAGGCGCGGTGTAAGTGCTTGTGGTGCATGGGGTTGTGGTTTTTGGGGGAAGAGAGGCACCGAGGCATCGGAGCAGGTCGAGTCTCACCGGCTCGCGGCCGTCCACCAAGATGAAATCAGTTCGACGCCGTCACCCTGGCCGAAGCGGAAGTCATTCTGCCACTTGCCGAGATCGCCGAGGAGAAGGAACGCGCAGGCGAACCAGACGGCCGGCGGGCGGAGCGCCTTCACGAGTGTTCGCGCGGCCGCGGTCCTGCTGCGGGCGGCCGCCCTAGTCGGTACTCGACAAGGTGCCCCCCTGATCGGGGGTGTCCGTTCCGCCGTCTCGGAGGATGTTCCGCGGTCTGCCTCCCGCACTCCGCCCTGAGACCCACGCATCCGTCGGGATCAGACCTCTGCGCCGCATTCGGGACAGACGCCCTTGTTGGAGTCGTCGAGGCGATGACCACAACGCAAACATTTCGTCGTTACCCGAGGAACGAGCCAGAGCGTCAGCCGCCCGCTGAACGCAAGCAGCAAACCCCCTCCAATCAGGAGCAACGCGAGTCGAATGAGGTAACTCGGTCCTTCAAGGTCGATGAACCGCTCCCATAAATCGGAGCGACTTCCCGCCCCCCGCCAGACCCCCAAAAGTACCGTGAGAACGGAAGGCAGGGTGAGCGCGGCGAAGACCAGCAGCCCGATCCCCGAGAGCCGCAGAATCGCAACAACGACTTGTCGAACCGCTGCGGTTACGTCCATTTCGGGGAGGGTATCGCGAATCTCTCCGAGTTTTCGCCCCTCCCTCACAGTTCGCCGCGAACGCCGACGCCCTCGCGGCGCTGGCGATCCCGCCAGCGCCGCCTGGGGCCGATGACGCATCAGCACCAACGGCTCAGAGTTGTTGGTCGGACTTCCATGATCGCCTGCGCGAGTGCGGCGATCTGCCGCATCCAGAGATGCGACAGACCTGCATGAACGCAGCCCGAGATATTCTCTCCGCCTGCCTCAACCGTCGGCCCAGACGATCGCCGTTCCCTTCGCCGTCGATGACGCATCGGCAACAACCGCGGTCGTCTGGTTCATCTTCAGCGACTCGGCAGACCTGAACGGCGCCGCTGCGATCGCCTCGCCCGCCTACTCGCTCAGAATTGTCCACAATGGTCCAAAAACGGAGACCGCCCCGAAGGGCGGTCCGTTTTCCCCGTGTTTTCCAAACGTGCCCGGCGGGACTCGAACCTGCAACCTCTGCCTTCGGAGGGCAGCGCTCTATCCAATTGAGCTACGGGCACACGCGGCGTCCTGGTGACGCCATGAACTCCTCTGGGGCGATGCTACGATCGCTCCCGCCGCTTGGCAATGACGGCACGGTCCTTTCCCTGCCGCGGCGCCCCGCCCCCTCCCCGCCCCCGACTGCCCCGCCCCGATGACCACAACGCCCGCCGAGACACACGCGTCGCCGCCGCGTCGCGCCGGACGCTTGGCCGCGCATGATCGGCCCACGCCCCTGGCGGCGGTGCTGGCGTTCGTGTTCTTCAACTCGCTGTCGAGCGGGGTGGGGACGACGGCGTTCGCCTTCGTGGCGGAGTCGGCCTTCGGGTTCGGGCCGACGGAGAACTACGCGCTGGGACTGGTGCAGGGGGTGACGTACATCGTCGGGGCGCTGGCGGTGGGGCCGGTGATGCGGCGGCTGCTGGCGCGGCTGGCGTGGCTGACCGGGCGGGGCGTGCTGGCGGGGCTGCTGGTGGCGCTGGGGGCGGGGTGCGCGATGCCGCTGACGGTGCGGGGGCTCACCGGGGGAGAGGGAGGGGCGTGGACGATCTGGGTGCTCATCGGGCTGTACAGCCTGCTGACGGGCGTGCTGTGGCCGCTGTGCGAGAGTTTCCTCTCGGGGGGGCGCTCGGGGCGGCGGCTGGTGTCGGCGGTCGGGCTGTTCAACATCGCCTGGTCGAGCGCGCTGGTGGTGACGTTCTGGATCATCGGGCCGCTGGTGAGCCGGTACCCGCTGGAGGTGGTCGCCGGGTCGGGGGTGATCCACGTGCTGTCGGGCGCGCTGCTGCCGCTGTTCAACCGCGACCCGGGGCACCACGGGGCGCACGTGCACACGCCGCACCCGCCGGTGTACCGCGACCTGCTGCGGCTGATGCGGATCGAGTTGCCGGCGAGTTATCTGGTGTACAGCGCGCTGGGGCCGTATCTGCCCGCAGCGCTGGAGGGGATGGGCGTGGCGGAGAACTGGCGGACGCCGATCGTGGCGACGTGGCTGGCGACGCGCGTGATCACGTTCGCCGTGCTGGAGCGGTGGCACGGGTGGCACGGGACGTGGTCGAGCCCGATCGTGGGCGGCGTGCTGCTGCTGGCGGGCTTTGCGCTGACGCTGCTGTCGCCGGCGCTGCTGGCGCCGGGGGCGGCGCTGCCGGCGCTCGTCGTGGGGCTGGGGGTCTTCGGCGTGGGGATGGGGACGATCTACAGCGCCGCGATCTACTACGCGATGGAGGTGGGCGCGGCGGAGGTCGAGGCGGGAGGGACACACGAAGCGCTGATCGGGCTGGGGTATGGGGGCGGGCCGATCTGCGGGCTGTTTGCGGCGGGGCTCGTGCGGGCGGGGGTGATCGAGGCGCGGCTGCTGCCCGTTACGGTCGTCATCGCGGTGGCGGTGGTGACGACGCCGGTGATCGGGTATGCGATCGTGCGGGCGCACGCGCGGCGGCGGAATGGGGTGGAGAGGCACTAGACATCAGGCACTAGGCATCAGGCACCAGGCACTAGGCACTAGGGACTAGGGACGTCGGCGCGATGAACTCATCGAGCGTGGCATGGCCGCGCCCGTTGCTGCCGCCGTGGTAGAAGATGAATGGCAGCATGGAGAGCGTTCGTGCAAGAACTGCCGTCGCGAGGATGGTGGGAGAACGATGGCATCGAATCCTGGGAAGGTCCGGTCCTGATTGAAGAGTTGGAGCCGGTCGAGGGACCGCCTCCGAGCCGCGACACCTGGTCACTGTCGTGCGGATGCCGGGGCGGCGTCACGCGGCGGCCAACGACCAAGTCGAGCAGCAGTGCGCAAGGCCTCCGAGGCGCGGGCCGGCACCGCCCCCCGTTCCCGGCCGATCCGGCGGGCGGGCAGAATGCCCCGACGGCGGTCGGCGTTCTCAATCAGGAACCCCGCCGCAACCCGGACGACGGGTTGGGGTTCCAATAAGCGCTCATGGGCCGGTTTCGCCGTCGGGTATGCTTGCGCGGAGACGCCCCCCGCCGGGGACACTGATCCACGCTCCGCCCTTGGCCGATGCCCCGGACGGGGCAAGCAGCGGGGGCGAGCGGCCTCGGACACCATTCGGACGGCGAACGTCCGAGAGCCGCGAGACGTACTTCACCAAGGCCCGATCCGAATCCCAGCAAGGACACGCAATGCGAAGCGAACGCACCGCACGCCTGCTCGCCCCCGCTTTGGCGGCTTCCCTGTTCCTTGCCGGCCCGCTGATGGGGCCGGCATCGGCGCAGACCACGGCCCAGGCCCCGGCGGAACTCGCCACGGTCGGGGACCTGTCGCGGCAGGTGTGGGCCGACGCCCGACGCGGGAACGGGGACGCGGCGATCGAGGCGCTGCGGCGGATCCCGGCGAACGTCGCCGACCCGGCGGTGGCGAAGTTGCGGTCGCTGCCGGAGTTGCTGGAGCAGAACCGGCTGAAGCAGGCCGAGGCGCGGGCGAAGAAGTCCGCCGAGGTCAGCAAGGAACTCGACGAGCACCTGGCGAAGGAGCCGACCGCGACGAACCTCAGCGCGGCGCTCAAGAGCGCGGTCGAACTGCACATGATCGCGCAGGACAAGGCGCAGGTGCTGGCCGAGCCGCGGATCGTGGACCTGATCGCCAAGGCGGACAAGGCGGCGCGTGAGGCCGAAGCCAAGGGCGATTGGTTCACGGCCAACGAACTGTTCTTCCGGCTGAGCCTGCTGCTGGAGGAGAAAGGGACGTACGACGACGACGTGAAGCGGCTGGGGCACCGGCTGACGATGATCCGGCTGTTCGTGCCCGAGCGGTTCTGGCAGTTGCGCAACGAGATGCGGCTGGCGGAGGGGAAGGACCCGCTGCCGCCGTACAACGGGCTGGGGGAGGACTACCGGCAGAAACTGCTGGGCGTGGACGCCACGATGGTCAAGCGAGCCATCGACCAGGCGGCGACCCTGCACGTGGACAGCGGCAAGATCACCCGGCGCGAACTGCTGCTGGGGGGCCTTGAGTTCGTGCGGACGCTGGTGACGACGACGGACCTTCAGCCGGTCTTCCCGGGCCTGGCCGACGAGGCGGCGCGGCAGAAGATGCTGGAGTTCATCGATCAGAAGTCGGCGCAGATCCGCGAGAAGCGGACGGCGCTCAATCTGTTCGACGTGTCGTCGACGATTTCGGACCTGCTGCGGGTGAACCGCGAGACGGTGAACATCCCCGAGGCGGCGGTGGTGCGGGAGTTCGGCGACGGCGCGATGTCGCAGTTGGACGACTTCTCGGGGATCATCTGGCCGGACGAGGTGGCTCGCTTCGAGCGGATGACGCAGGGGAAACTCAAGGGCGTCGGGATCCAGATCCAGTTGGACGAGGCGACCCAGATGATCAAGGTCGTCACGCCGCTGGAGGGGACGCCGGCGCAGCGCGCGGGGGTGAAGAGCGGCGACTTCATCAAGAAGATCAACGGGCAGTCGGCGGCGGGGATCTCGACGCAGCAGGCGGTGGACCTGATCACCGGCGAGCCCAACACGCCCGTGACGCTGACGATGGAGCGCATCGTCGGCAAGGACGAGGACGGGAAGGACATCACGCAGGACATCGACTTCCACCTGGTGCGGGCGGTGATCCCGCTGGCGTCGGTGAAGGGTTGGAAGCGGACCGGCCCGAAGGAAGACGAGTGGGACTGGTTCATCGATCCTGAGAACCGGATCGGGTACATCCGCCTGTTGCAGTTCCAGGAGGAGACGACCGACGAACTTCGCGCGGCGATCAGGGAGATGCGCGAGGCGGGGCTGAAGGGGCTGATCCTGGACCTGCGGTTCAACCCGGGCGGGCTGCTGTCGGAGGCGGTGAGCGTCGCCAACGCGTTCGTCTCTCGCGGGACCATCGTGTCAACGACGGGCGACAACCGTTCGGAGACGGCCGACCCGCGCCGGCGGATGCTGGACGGGATCCCGCTGGTGGTGCTGATCAACGAGGGGTCGGCGTCGGCGTCGGAGATCGTTTCCGGAGCGATCCGGTACTACGCGGACCGGGGCGACATCCAGGCGATCCTGGTGGGGCAGCGGTCGTACGGCAAGGGCTCGGTGCAGAACGTGTACGGGCTGTCGCCGACGAGCCTGCTGAAACTGACGACGCAGCACTACCGGCTGCCGGGCGGGGACCTGATCCACCGCCGCAAGGGCGCCGCGCAGTGGGGCGTGGACCCGCACGTGAAGGTGGACATGCTGCCGGAGCAGATCACCCAGGCGCTGACGCTGCGGCAGGATGCGGACGTGCTGGAGATCGATCAGAACGGGCGGGTCGTCGAGGGCGCCGAGCCGACGCCGGACCCGGAGCAACTGATCACCGACGGGATCGACCTGCAACTGCACTATGCCCTGGTGCTGCTGCAGTCGCAGACCCTGCCGACGTCGGTGCGGCAGGTGCGGATCGACACCGTCAGCCCGGCGCTGGCGCCGGTGCCGTAACGCCGAGCCCGATACGACGGATCAGGGACCGGATCGGCCGGTGGGCCGGTCCGGTCCCTGTCGTTCCGGGAGGCCTCGCGGCGGTCGCGGGCGGGTGGCCGTGAGGGGTCCGTTCCGCCCGCCGCGCCTAGAGTGAGCCGCTGGCCCGCGCCGCCTTTCCGGGACCGCCGCGGGCCACCCCGGAAGCCGACGAATGCCCCAGACCCCGACCGTTCCCGCGGCCAAGCCGCCTTCGTCCCAGCCCTCCGCCAACGGCCGCACGCCGGCCGGCGCGGCCGACTCGCCGTCCTCGCGGCTGCCGAACGAGACGCTGATCTCGTGGCTCCGCATGATGCTGCTGATCCGGGAGTTCGAGGTCCGCTGCGCGCAGGCGTATCAGCAGGCGAAGATCGGCGGGTTCTGCCACCTGTACATCGGGCAGGAGGCGTGCGCGGTGGGGACGCTCGCGGCGACGGTGAAGGACGACCCGGTCATCACGGCGTACCGCGACCACGGGCACGCGCTGGCGCGGGGGATGAGCGCGCGGGCGTGCATGGCGGAGATGTTCGGGAAGATCACCGGGTGCGCCAAGGGCAAGGGCGGGTCGATGCACATGTTCGACCGGCCGAACCAGTTGTACGGCGGGCACGGGATCGTGGGGGCGCAGACGCCGCTGGGGGCGGGGCTGGCGTTCGCGACCAAGTACAAACGCGAGGTGATGAAGGAGACGGATCAGAAACTGATCTGCCTCTGCTACCTCGGGGACGGGGCGCTGAACCAAGGGGCGCTGCACGAGGCGATGAACCTCGCGGGGCTGTACTCGCTGCCGGTGATCTACATCGTCGAGAACAACCGCTACTCGATGGGGACGGCGATCGAGCGCGGGACGACGATGGCGCACAACCTGCTGGCCAAGAGCGCGGCGTACGGGATCGAGGGGCTGAAGATCGACGAAGACGACGGGATGAACATCCTGCGGCTGTACGACCTGTTCAAGCCGTTCGCGGACCACTGCCGCGAGACGCAGCGGCCGGGGTTCGTGGACCTCCACACGTACCGGTACCAGGGGCACTCGATGTCCGACCCGCAGAAGTACCGGACGAAGGAGGAGGTGGACAAGGTCAAGGAGAAGGACTCGATCGACCTGCTGGCCAAGCACCTGATGGACGGCCCGGACAAGGGCGGTCGCGGGGCGCTGAGCGAGCAGCAGTTCATCGAGTTGCAGAAGTCCGTCAAGGACGAGGTGCGCGACGCGGTGCAGTTCGCGGAGGAGTCGCCGGCGCCCGATCCGGAGACGGAGTTGTACAGCGACGTGTACGTGAACATCCAGCCGAACCTGAGCCCGATCCGGGACTATGTGCACGGGGTGAAGAACCCGCTGCTGTAGCCGCGGCCGAGCCGAGGATGGCGTCCCCAGGCCCGCCGGCATGGCCACCGGGACCGGGAAGAGGCTGTGGGTCTACCATCGGAGACCCGGCCGGAACCGCGAAGTTCCGGGGTTTCCCGGCTTATCCGCACGCAAGCGCGACGACGAGCACCCGATGACCACCCTCGCCCCCGACGCCCACCAGATCATCCCGACCGACCGCGAGATCACCTTCCGCGAGGCCCTGCGCGAGGCCATGAGCGAGGAGATGCGGCGCGACATCCGCATCTTCCTGATGGGCGAGGAGGTGGCGCAGTACCAGGGGGCGTACAAGGTCTCGCAGGGGATGCTCGACGAGTTCGGGCCCGAGCGGGTCATCGACGCTCCCATCAGCGAGAACGGGTTCGCCGGGCTGGCGGTCGGGGCCGCGATGAACGGGCTGCGGCCCATCATCGAGTTCATGTCGTGGTCGTTCTCGCTGGTGGCGGCGGACCAGATCCTCAACAACGTCCCGAAGATGCTCTACATGTCCGGCGGCCAGTGGGGGTGCCCGGTGGTCTTCCGCGGCAACAACGGCGCCGGCGGGCAGCTCGGCTCGACGCACTCGTGGACGGTCGA
>CALAFV010000220.1 GCA_937891445.1 uncultured Phycisphaerales bacterium
GCGCGGGGCGATCCCCGCGTGCGTCATGCTCTGGCCCCCCCCCATCCCCCCCCCAACCCCAGCCGCCACCACCCCGATCGCCACGGCCAGTCCCCCCTTGCGAAGGAATGACAGCGTTGTCGAGTGGTATGGCATGGGCGGCCTCCGGCTAGCCCCCCGCCTCCCCCCATTTCCCCCTAACCCCCGCTTTTTCCATGTCTTCGAGTTGATCCTCCACCTTTCGTCGCGTCAACACCGAAAGTTCAGAAAAAGGGCGGGTTCACCTGGTGCGGAGGAGCGGGTGCGCGGGCGGGCTCAGCCCGCGGCGGGACCCCGCGCCTGGGTCACGCCGAGTTCCTCCTCGGCCACGTCCGCCTCCTCGATGTCCCCGACAGGCCGCGCCCGGACCACGACGACGGGGGTCGGCGGAACGCCGCGGCCCTGGACCGCGATCCGTTTCTCCCCCGAACCAGCGACAGCGGGCCGCTCGTGGACGGCGGCGGCGCGGCCGTCCTCCGTGCTCTTGTAGACCATCCCGATCGTCGTCTCCGGCTCGCCCAGAAGGAGGCGATTGACCAGTTCGACCCCCTGCATGAGGGTGTGGTCGGTGTTGCTGACCTCGTACTTCCACATACCGAAACGGCCGCGGCTGTAGATGTCGCGGGCCTCGAGCCACGGGATGACCTCGGCGAGGATCTCGTCGCGGTCCACGGTGGGCGTGGGGTAGGAGTAGTCCGCGTAGTAGCACCAGCGGCTGACGATCTTTTCGCACTCGGCGGGTTCCATGAGGCCGGCGTTGATCAGCCCCTGGATCGTCTCCTCGACGATCCGGTCGGGGTCCACCGGCTTGAACTCGCTGCAACTGGTCTCGCAGAGGAGCGAGTAGTAGCGGTCCTTGTCGGGGGTCATGTAGGGGGAGTAGTTGCTGAGGTACGTGACGCGGTAGAAGGGGCAGTTGTCCTCCGGGAAGTACATCCAACTCTTCGTGCTGGGCGTGCCGCCCTCGCGCTCGATGCCGATGCCGACCATGTAGCCGCCGGAGTGACGCAGGCGCGTGGCCGTGGCGGCGACGCGGGCGATCCCCTCGCGGTCGGCGCCGGTGAGCACATCGGCGCACAGCCGGTCCACGGGCATGGCGCTGATGAGGATGTCATAGCGGTCGGTGCTGCCGTCGGCGAAGCGGAGCGTCTTGCGGTCGATGTCCACCGACTTGAGTTCTTTGTTCAGGCGGATGTGGCCCTCGAGCACGGGGCCGAAGCGGGCGTAGAACTCGCCCGTCCCGCCGCGGAGGGGGAACTTGAACTGGTTGTTCGGCCCCCAGCCGAAGTCGTCGATGCCCAGGACGACGTTCTTCAGGGCCCGGTCGATGTCCAGCACCGCGACGCGCTCGCCGATCCAGTGCTTGTTCATCATCTCCGGCGGGTGCGCCCAGACCTTGAAGTTGTACGGGCGCATGAAGTACTTCGCGATGCCCTCGCCGAAGACGGCGTCGATGAACTCGCCGAAGTTGGTCGCCTGAGCGGGGCTGGCGATCTTGCCGCGGCCGGTCTGGGCCTTGATGAGGCCGCTGAGGCACTCGTATGCCGCCTGTTTGGGCAGGTAGCGGACGTTGTTCTGGAACGGGTACGGGACCCAGGTCCCCATCATGCGGACCCAGGACTCACGGTTGTTGAGGGTGTACTCGTCCCCCATCAGCCGGTCGAAGACCTGGTCGTAGTACGAATAGTGGCTGAACATCACGTGGCCGCCGATGTCCCACGTGAAGCCCTTGTCGTCCACGAAACTATGCGACAGGCCGCCGATGTACGGGTGGCGGTCGTACAGGACGAAGTTCGTGTAGCCGAGTTCCTTCAGCCGGTACCCCGCCCCCAGCCCAGTCGGCCCGGCCCCGATGATGACGATCCGCGGCTGCTCGGCCGCGGGGCGGCCGTTCGTCTCACTTTGCGACATCCCAACTCCTTAGACCACAAGAACGACCGCCGCGGAGGAGCGGCGGCGGCGATGGGCTGATGGGTCGAAGGATATGGCCCGCGCCGGTGAACCGGGGCCGCACCGGGGCGGTACCTTCTCCGAAAACGGCTCGTCTGGCAGTTGCAAGTCCGCTGTCTATTCGGGTATCGTGTCACACTTGTCCGTTCCCGGGCCGGCGACCGCTTGAGCGGCTAACGGTTTCGGGATGCGCGACGCCGAATCGGTCGCTGCCGATCTGTCCCGTCAGCGGCCGAAAACCGGACGTCCCCGGGGTTCTTCCGGAGGGGGCGTCCTGGAATGGGGACCGTGGCGACAGCCGCGGAGGAGGGATGGGAGGGGACTTGGGAGGGGGGGGGCGGCGCCGGCGGACCATGGCCCTTCCGCTTCTCGATTGATCGAAGCACGCCGCCCTCGCTCCCGAGGGCTCTGGAGGCGCACATGAACCCGTATGTGGGGGCTCCGACCCGGTCGATCCGCGCCGCCGCCAGCGCGGTGGAGGCAATCTGCGCCCTCCCCGCCGTGCCCACTCAAGACTGGTGTGAGCGGGCCGCGCAGGCGCTGCTTGCGGTAAGCCAGCCGTCGATCGCGCTGGTGATGTTCGTGCGGGCCACGGCGACGGGACAAGTCGATGCGGTCGAGTGCGTCGGAGCCGCGGGCTGCTCGGTGGTGGAGGTCGGCACAACCGTGCGCGGCGTGCGGGCACGGCACGCGGCGGTCTCGCTCGGCGTGACGCACCCGGCGATCGGGCGGATCAGGTCAGCGGCTCACGGTTGTGCGAACCTCGGATGGTCGCCGGCCCACCCCGCGGGCGAGGGGAACGACCGCCGGGCCATCGTCGCATCCGAACTGGCGGACCCCGGCCCCGTGCGGACGCGCTGGGCCGACACGGGCGTGAGCGAGACGGTGGTCGCGGCCTCGCCGCTGGGCGGCGCGGGGTCGGGGCGGTACCTGGTCGTTGAACTGGGGCTCAGCGCCGCACCTGTGGCCGCACCGGAAGCGGCGGCAGCAGTGCCGCTGGGGATCGAAGAGGCGGCGGTGCTCGATGCGATCCTGCCGGTGCTGGCCCGCCAAGCGGAGACCGCGTTCGGAACGTCGCCGTTCTCCGAGGCGACGTGCCTGACGCGCCGGGAGGAGCAGGTGCTCGAGCACCTGCTGGTCGGGCGGTCCGTGAAGCAGATCGCCCAACAACTGGGTCGCAGCCAGCACACCGTGCACGACCACGTCAAGGCCCTGCACCGCAAACTCGCGGCCAGCAGCCGCGGCGCTCTCATCGCCCGCGCCCTGGGCTACCTCGGCCCCAACGGCAACGCGGCCAACGGCCCGCTGCTAACCGAACTCGACGGGCACAACTGACTTGCCGCTCGTTCACTGCGCGGCGTCGTCCGGGTCCGCATCGGGAGCGGGCGCCTCGGTGCGTTTGCGAATCTCGTCCGTCAGCCGCGCCGCGAACGCGGGGTCCTGCGTGACGGCCACGGTGTACCACGGCGTCAGCCCGCGCTCGGCGAGGGCCAGGTCGGTTGTGCGCGAGTTGAGGCGGACCGAGGTGGACTCCAGCCGCCAGCCCGGCTGCTGCTCGCGCTCCACAACGACGCTGATGCGCATGATCAGTTCGGGCACTTCGACCGAGAGCAGGTCGGCCCCGGGGGGGAGCGAGGCGTCGGCGGGCTCGAACGTCACGCGGACGACGCGCCGCTGGCGGTTGAACAGGTCGTCGAACTCCTGGTAGACGGTGCTCTGCTCACCATCCCACGGGGAAAGCAGGCCGATGCTCTTCTTGGGGTAGGTCGTGATGACGCCGGCGCGGGCATCGACCCGGTTCAGGTCGAAGCGGGCGTCGCGCAGGACGCCGCGGGCTGCTTCGAACGTCGCGGCGTAGCGGTCCGCGGGGATTGTGAGGGCGGCGTCGTCCACGGGGCCGGCCGCGCATGCGCCCAGCAGCGCCGGCAACGCGGCGGCGACGACGAGCAGGAGGCGGCGGAGCATGATCGGGGCCATCGGCGTGGAGCGTATCACGACGGGAGCCTCGCCGCCTCGTCGCGGATCAGCCGCCAGGCCGCGCGGACGTGCTCCTCGGCCGTCCACGTCGAGCCTACGCACAGGCGGAGGACCACCCGCGGCCGGCCGCCGCCGGGGGCGGGGAGGGCGGTGTGGGTCAGGTACGCGCGGCCGGTGGCGTTGATGCGGTCCAGCAGGGCGCGGTTGCGATCGTCGGCCGCCGGCCCGTCGCCGCGGAGGCGGAAGCAGACGAGGTTGATGGTCCGCGGGGCGGCGATCTCGAACAGGTTGGCCCCTTCGGTCCTCACGAGATCCTCGAAGAGGGCCGCGAGGCGGACGTGCTCCCGCACGTGGGCCCGCAGCCCCGCGGCGCCGTAGCGGCGCAGCACGAACCAGAGTTTCAGCGCGCGGAAGCGCCGGCCCAGCGGAACCTGCCAGTCGCGGTAGTCCGTGGCCCCGCGCTCGCTCGCGGCGTTGCGGAGATACTCGGGGGTGATCGACAGCGCGCCGGTGAGCGCGGCGCGGTCGGCGGTCCAGAACAGGTCGCAGTCGAAGTTGGTCAGCAGCCACTTGTGCGGGTTGAAGCAGAGCGAGTCGGCGTGCTCGACGCCGCGGAGCATCCAGCGGAACTCCGGGCAGATGCACGCGGCGCCGGCGTGCGCGGCGTCCACGTGCAGCCACACCTTCCCTGCCTCGCCTGCAAACTCCGCGCACAGCGGACCGATCGCCTCCAGCGGGTCCACGGCGGTGCTGGAAGTCGTACCGACGGTGGCGCACACGTAGAAGGGCGTGAGGCCGGCGGCCCGGTCTCGCCGCATCGCATCGCGGAGCAGATCGGGGCGCATCGCGAAGGAGTCGTCCACGTCGATCAGGCGCAGGTGCTCGCGGTCGTCGGAATCGCGGGCCAGACCGGCGATCATCGCGGCCTTGATGACCGACGAGTGGGCCTGCGTCGAGGTGTACGCGACCAGCCTCGCCGCGGGGTCGCGCTGCAGGGCCCGTCGCCGCGCGGCGAGCATCGCGACCAGCGTGCTCTCGCTGGCCGTCCCCTGGATCACGCCCCCGCCCCCCGGCGACGTCGAGAGAAACCGCTCCGGCAGACCCAGCAGGCGGGCCATCCAGTCGAGCATGCGGGTCTCGAGTTCGGTCGCCGCCGGGCTTGTTGCCCACAGCATGCCGTTGACGCCCAGGCCGGCGGAGAGAAGTTCGCCGAGCACCGCCGGCGGCGAGGCGTTGGCGGGGAAGAAGGCGAAGAAGTTCGGCGACTGCCAGTGCGTGATCCCCGGCATGATGAGCCGGTCCACGTCGGCGGCGATCGCCTCCCACGGCTCCGGGTCTTCCGGCGCGGCCTCGGGGAGCGAGGCGAGAATGTCGCCGGGCTGGACGCGGGAGAGAACAGGAAGGTCGGCGACGCGGTCCCAGTAGTCGGCGATCCAGTCGATCAGCGCGTGGCCGGCGCGGCGGAACTCGTCCCGGGTCATGTGGGGGACGGGACCGGTGACGGAAGCGGGGTCCATGGCGCGAGCGTAGGGAGCACAAAGCAGCGGAGGCCCCGGCACGAACCGGGGCCTCCGGAAGTTTGGCAGCGCTGTCGCGGACGCGCTCAGCGGAGCAGGCGGCGGAGGTTCTCCTCCTGCACCTCGAACCACTCGTCGTCCACGCCCAGGAGCAACTTGAAGTTGTCGGCGACCTTGATCATGCGCCGCAGTTCCTCGAGGTAGCGGCGGGCCTTGCCGACCTCGGCGCCGCGCCGGTCGGGCGGCGAGCCCTGGGCGGCCGCGAGAGCCATGTTGTACTTCGCGAGCACCTCGCGGAGACGGTTCTCCGTGTCGGTGGTGGCGATCATGAAGTTGTCCACCAGGTCGGCGGCGCGCTGGCCGACCCACTCGACCTCCTGGAGGCCCATCAGTTCGACGAGTTCCTCTTTGGTGGCGGCGATGCCGCGGGCGAACTTGTACTTGACGGCGTCGATGGAGTTGAAGGTCAGGATCCGGTTCTCCGGGTTGACGATGTGGTCGCCGGAGAGGTCCTGGAACCAGTGGACGTCGCCGTTCTCATCGATCGTGCAGGAGAGAGGCTCCATGATCTGCATGGAGCGCATGATCTTGGGATCGCGCCCGCCGCGCTGCGAGTAACGCTCCATCATGTGGAGCACCTCGAGCAGTTCGACGCCCTCGACGGCCTGGAGCGCGCCGTACCAGCCCGTGCAGGCGCCCAGGTTGCCCTTGGGCATGAAGTAGAACTCCTCGAGGCAGTACGGGCTCATGGCCGCGGCGGAGATGGCCGACTCGACCCAGCCGACGGTGCGGAAGCGCTTCTTGTACTCGTAGTGGAGCAGGTCGTTGATCTTGGGGATCTCCAGCAGCATGCCGCCGCCGGAGTTGATGCGCAGGACGACGACGTCAACCTGGTCGGCCTCCAGCAGCGGGATGGCCTCCCTGAACGGCTGAGCGGCGACCTGAACGCCGACCATGTCGCCGACCTTCTTGCCCTTGGACGCCCAGTCGCCGGGAGGGCCGAAGTTGAGAATGGCGACGCGCGTGGCCTTGCCGGTGCGCGGGGCATTGGTGGTGCGGACCGGCTCGGCGGCCTTCACGGCCTCGGCCTTGGGCGCTGCGTCGGAGTCGCGCTCGATCTTGGCGATCTGGTCCGCCATGATGAAGCGGGTGTGGGAGATCTTGCCGATCGTCTCGACGATCCAGACGTGGCCGCCCTCCTCCCGCTCGATCCGGCCCTCGATGACCTGGCCGTCCTTGAGGTGGACCTTGTCGGCCACGGCGTGCGTGGCGGCGGCAAAGACCGCGGCAATCCCGGCCACCAGGGCCGCGGCCGTCCGCATGAACGTGCTCATCTTGCTCATCTGCGTGCTCCGTAACCGGGATGCGTGCTGCTGCGCCGCCCTGGCCGCTCAGCGCCGATCGCGACGCTGGTCCTCCTCCAGTTGGTGGATGGTGAGGTTGAGGTTCGTGATCAGGTCCTCGATCCGCATGGGCGGGTTCCAGACGTTGTAGGGGTTGAGCGCTTCCTTGTAACGCTCGCACAGCCCCCTGATCTCGCGCAAGGTGCGGATGTGGTACCCGCGGGCCCGCGTGCGCTCGTTGAAGTCGCCGCCGATGGGGTGGTCCTGGAGGCTGCGGGCCAGACGGCGGATGCTCAGTTCGGTGTCCTCGATGAGCCGGCTCCACTTCTTGAGGATCTCGTCGCCGCGGCCCTCGACGACCTTCGCGTCACGCGCGACGCCCAGTTCGAACAGCAAATCCTCGCGGGTGGCAACGGTTCCCTTCGAGAAGCCGATGCGCTGGGCGATGGGGGCGGTGAGGGTGAGCACGTCGTTGCCGACGAACGGGTCGGTGTCCTTGTTCTCGCCCTCGCCGTCGTCGGTCAGCAGGATCTCGTCCGGGCCGTTGGGCATCCGCTCGTAGTAGACCGGCTTCCCACCCTCGAAGCCCACCGACAGGACGTACTCGGTGCGGCACATCGCCCGGATCAACTTGGGCTCGTGGCCGCCCATGATCGCCAGGCCCTCGGCGTGGCCGAGACGGAGCGAGAACTGCTTCTCCTGCACGACCCTGTCGCCGGAGCCATTGAAGATCTTCTCAAGGTGGCCGATGCCGCCCATCTTCCCCTCGGGGTGAAAGTAGATGTGGGGCGTGATGAACGGCAGGAACGCGGCGCCGCCCAGGGCCCGCTTGACCCAGAAGACCAGTTGCGGCTTCTTGACCCATTGCGGATCGTCCCGAATCTCGGTCGTGAGGATCGGCGCGAGTTCCTCGGCCCGCCAGAGCTGGTCGAAGACGTGGGTCGTGGCCTCCTGCTGCTCCTGGCCGTAGATCTTGAACTCGTTGTCGAGTTCGATGATCAGAAAGTCGGGCTGGTACTTCCGCGCGTCACGCACGATCTCCTTGAGCGGGGTCTCGGAGATGTCGCGCCCGAACTCGCCGCCGAGTTTGGCGAAGTACACCGCCACCTTCCCGGTGGCGGACTCGGACGTGGAGCGATCGGGCTCGGAAGTCTTGGCCGACGCCGGGGCCTTGGCGGGGGCGTTGTTAGCCGCCTTCGCGCCGCGCTGGATCTGGAGGATGCGGGACTTGTCGTAGGTCGTCTCGGCGCTGATGCCCGCTACGACGACGCGCATCCGCACCGTCGTGTCCGTTTCCTCGAGGATCTTCCCCTCGGCGACCTTGCCGTCGCGGAAGATGACCAGGTCCAGCGTCTCGTCCTGCTGGGCCGCGGCATTGCTGCCCTGCCGGGGCTGGGCCGCCGCCTGGGCCGCAAGGGTCACCCCCGCGATCAGGACCGTGCCTGCCAGAGCCGCCGTGACCGCCTTCCGCATGATGCTCCGCATGATGTCTGGCTCCGCTTGCGACCCCGTGCGGGGGCCGTCAACTGAACTGTTCCGCCGTGGGCTTTCGTTCCCCTCTCGCCCCGACTGGGCAGAAAGGGGCGGGAGAGTGTACCGAATCCGCGGCAGCGACCCAGCCGGAGAACCCGGCACCCCCTCCCCCCACGAGGAAGTCCCCTCGGGAGACGAGACACCCCCATTCTCTTTAGACGCTCAGGCGGCGGACCAGTTCCATTCCTTCCTCTTTGGTCGTGATACGACCCTCGAGTTGTGCATCGTAAACCGAGTCGAGGATCGTTTTGAAGGCCTTCCCGGGCTTGAGCCCCATGGCGACCAGGTCGTCCCCGGTGATCAGGGGGGCTGGGGCAATCCCGGGGGGGGTGGCGGCCAGTTCGGCGACCCTGGCCCGCACATCTTCCTCACGAACGGGCACGGGAGTCGTCCCGGCTGCCCCGGAGTTCTCCCAGGCCCCAAGGAGGAGGAGGGCCTGAAAGAAGGCGGGCGTGGAGGCGATCCGACGCTGGCGTGCCGTCGTGGCGGTGGCCCACTCGCGGCAGATTCTCCCAAACGTGTTCAGAACGTCGCGGAGCCCATCGCGTTCGGCGTTGCTCAGGACCAGGGCGCGTCGGTAGCGGGCGACCAGCGGGTCGGGGTCGCCCAGCGGGTCGTGGCCGCGGTCGATGGCCCACGCGGCGAGGCAGGTGGGGTACTCGGGGGTCTGGCCGCGGCGAGCGGCCACCTCCGTCAGGGCGGCGAGGCACTTGGATCGGGGGGGGCCGGGGAGGGGGGACTCCTCCAGCACGGGGACGTCGAGCCCCAGGTCGGTCAGGAGGTCCACGGCGCGGGCGCGGGAGGGGTGGGCCATCATCCGGCGCAGTTCCTCGCCGATCCGCTCGCGGCTGACGCCGCGGAGTTGGGAGGCGTGCTGGCGGATGGCCTCGGCGGTCGCCGGGTCAAGGGTGAACCCGAGGCGGGCGGTGAACCGGACGGCACGGAGAGCCCGCAGATGGTCCTCGGCCAGCCGCTGGTGCGGGTCGCCGACGGCCCGGATCACGCCGGCCCGAAGGTCGGCCAGCCCGCCGACGTAGTCCACGACGTGCCCCTCCACCGCGGGGGTGTCGGGCGCGGCGAGGGGGTCGAGGAAGAGCGCGTTGATCGTGAAATCGCGGCGGGCCGCGTCGGTCGGGGCGTCGGAGAAGCGGACTGTGTCGGGCCGGCGGGCGTCGGAGTAGGGCCCCTCGGCGCGGAACGTCGCGACCTCGACGGTCACCCCCATCAGGTGCACCAGCATGACGCCGAAGGCGGCGCCGACCTCGGCGGTGCGTGGGAAGAGTTCGCGGATGCGCTGCGGGGGGGCGTCGGTCGCGACGTCGTAGTCGGTCGGGTGCAGGCCGAGGAGTTCGTCGCGGACGCAGCCGCCGGCGAAGTAGGCGACGTGACCCGCGGACCGCAGCCTCGCGACGATCTCCGTCGCGGCGGCGCGGGCCTGGACTGGGTCGGCGGCGCGGGCCATGGCGCGGAGTCTACGGGCCGAGACTCGCACGGACGGCCTCGAGCCGGTCGCGGGCAGCGCCGCCGCCGAAGGCCGGGTCCACCAGCGCCAGCCGGTTGAGTTGGAGGCGGATGGTGTCGGTGCGGCGACCGTCGCGGTTGTCGGCGGCGAGGATCTCGAGCATCTCGGCCCAGGCGAGCCAGTAGGCGTCGGGGCGGCGGCGCGAGCCGGGGGTGCGGGCCTGCGCGTCGCGCTCGAGGTCGTCGGTCAATGAGCGCAAGGTCGCGAAGGCGGCCTCGGCGCGGTCGGCGGCGCGCTGGGCACGCCCGAGGCCGAGGCGGGCGCTGGCGCCCAGGTCGGCCGTGGC
>CALAFV010000221.1 GCA_937891445.1 uncultured Phycisphaerales bacterium
GTAGAGCAGCTGACTCTTAATCAGCGGGTCGTAGGTTCGAGTCCTACGGGGGGCATTTCGGTTTGAGGACGCCGGGTTGTGCCCGGCGTTTCTTTGTTTTTGGATCGTTGCGTCTTGGCGCGATCGGTGGGTGGATCAGCGCGGAGGTGTCGGGCGGCGTCGGTGGGCGAGGGTGTAGGCGGCGGGGACGACGATCAGGTTCAGGAAGGTGGAGGTGAGGAGGCCGCCGAGGACGACGATGGCCAGGGGGGCGAGCAGTTCGCTGCCGGGGCGGCCCATCGCCAGGGCGAGGGGGATCAGGCCGAGGGCGGCGCAGAGGGCGGTCATGAGGATGGGGACGAGGCGCTCCATGGAGCCGCGGATGACGGCGGCTTCGAGGGACTCGTTTTCGTGGTGCATGATGTGGGCGTAGTGGTTGACCAGGAGGATGCCGTTGCGGACGGCGATGCCGAAGAGGGTGATGAAGCCGACCATCGAGGCGATGGAGACGACGGGGGCGGCGTAGGGGCGGTCGGAGAGGCCCACAAGAGCGAGGGTGTTGGTGAGGCCGCCCTCGGTGAGGTAGATCGCGGCGATGCCGCCGATGAGGGCCAGGGGGAGGTTGAGGAGGACGACGGCGGCGGTGCGGAGGGAGCCGGTGGAGAGGTGCAGGAGGATGAGCATGAGCAGGACGACGCTCGCGCCGCCGATGAGGATGGTGCGGGCGGCGGACTGCTGGGCTTCGAACTGGCCGGCGTAGGTGGCGGTGAAGCCGGCGCGGTGGACGATGGGATCGATGCGGGCGCGGACGGCGGCGACCAGGTCGCCGAGGTTGTGGCCGGGGGCGACGTTGGTGGAGACGACGGCCTTGCGCTGGGCGTTCTCGCGGGCGATGAGGTTGCTGGTGCGCTCGGGGCCGATGTCGGCGACCTGGCGCAGGGGGACGGTGGCGCCGCCGACGCCGCGGAGGAGGAGATTTTCGATCTGGTCGATGCGCTGGCGCTCCTCGGGGTCGAGGCGGACGACGAGGTCGTAGCGGCGGGCGCCGTGGTTCACCTGGGCGACGGTCTGGCCGTAGAGGGCGGCCTGGACCTGCGCGGCGGCTGAGGCGGGAGTAAGGCCGGCGGCGGCGAGGTCGGCGGCGCGGTAGCGGATGGGGAGGGAGACGACGGTGACCTCGCGGTTGGCGGTGACGTCGCGGGTGCCGGGGATGGTGCGCAGTTCGCGCTCGGTCTCGCGGGCCAGGGCGCGGAGTTTGTCGAGGTCGTCGCCGAAGATGTTGATGGCGATGGCGGCGGGGGTGCCGGAGAGGATGTGGGAGAGGCGGTGCTCGATCGGCTGGCCGATCATCGTGGTGACGCCGGGGACGTTGTTGATGATCGCGCTGATGCGCTCGCGGACGGCGAGGGGGTCGGCGTCGGGGCGGAGGGTGACTTCGATCTCGGAACTGCTGACGGGCTCGGCGTGCTCGTCGCGCTCGGCGCGGCCGGTGCGGCGGGTGACGCCGCGGACGCCGTCGATCGCGGCGAGTTGCTGCTCGATGCCGCGGGCGAGGCGGTCGCTTTCGTCGAGGGAGGTGCCGGGCGGGGCCATGAGGAAGACGGTGAAGGTGCCCTCGTTGAACTCGGGGAGGAAACTGGTGCCGAAGGTGGAGCCGAGCCAGAGGGAGAGGGCGGTGACGACGCCGGCGGCGGCGAGGACGATGCGGCTGTGGCGGAGTGAGGCACGCAGCGCGGGCTCGTAGCGGCGTTTGAGCCAGCGGACCAGGAAGCCGTCCCCCCCCCTCCCCCGGTGGTGCGCGGCGTCGCGCGGGCCGGCGCGGAGGAGGTGCTTGCACAGCGCGGGGGTGACGGTCAGCGCGACGGCGAGGGAGGCGAGGATGGAGACGATGTAGGTGAGGCCCAGGGGGCGGAAGAAGCGGCCCTCGAGCCCCTGGAGGAAGAGGAGGGGGACGAAGACGACCACGATGATGATCGTGGCGAAGACCATCGAGGGGCGGATCTCGTTGCTGGCGTCGAAGATGACGTCGGTGAGTTTGCGGCGGCGGTCGGGGGGGAGGGCGGCGTTCTCGCCGAGGCGGCGGTGGACGTTCTCGACGTCGATGATGGCGTCGTCCACGAGGACGCCGATGGCGACGGCCAGGCCGCCGAGGGTCATGACGTTGATGGAGAGGCCGAGGGCGTCGAGGAGGAGCAGCGCCGCGGCGAGGGAGAGGGGGAGCGCGGTGAGCGTGATGATGGTGGTGCGGACGTTGAGCAGGAAGAGGATGAGGATGATGGTGACGATGATGGTGGCGTCGCGGAGGACGTGCGTGACGTTGTCCACGGAGCGCTGGATGAAGTCGGCCTGACGGAAGACGTTGCGGTTGAGGGCGATGCCGGGGGGGAGGGAGGTGCTGACGGCGTCGAGGACCTCGTCGATGCGACGGGTCAGGGCGAGGGTGTTGACGCCGGGGGACTTCTGGATGGAGAGGACGACGGCGGGGACGGCGTTGTCGGAGGCCGTGCCGCGGCGCGGGGCGGGGCCGAGGCGCACGTCGGCGACCTGGCCGATGGTGACGGGGGCGCCGTCGTGGTACTTGACGAGGGTGGAGGCGATGTCCGCGACGCCGCGCACGCGCGCGGCTTGGCGGATGGGGATCTCCTGGCGGTCAACGTTGGGGAGGTAGCCGGCGCTGGCGGTGCTGTGGGCGCCGCGGGCGGCCTCGATGACGTCCTCGACGGTGAGGCCGTAGAGCATCAGGCGGTCCTGGCGGACGTTGACCTGGTACTCGGGGAGTTCGCCGCCGATGGCGACGACCTGCGCGACGCCGGGGACGGCGAGGAGGCGGTTGCGGAGGTCGAACTCGGCGTAGGCGCGGAGTTCGAGGGGGCTGGCGGCGCCGTCGGGGGAGGAGAGGGCCAGGAGCATGATCTCGCCGGTGATGGAGGTGACCGGCGTGATCTCGGCGTGGGCGGACTCGGGGAGTTGGTCGCGGACGGCGGCGAGGCGCTCGGAGACGAGTTGGCGGGCGCGGTAGATGTCGGCGCCCCAGTCGAACTCGACCCAGACCAGGGAGAGGCTGATGGCGCTGGCGCTGCGGACGCGGCGGACGCCGGGGAGGCCGTTGACGGCGGTTTCAATGGGGAAGGTGACGTACTGCTCGACCTCGTCGGCCGCGAGGCCGCCGGCCTCGGTGAGGACGACGACGGTGGGGGCGTTGAGTTCGGGGAAGACGTCCACGGGCATGCGCGGGAGGCGCGAACCCGCGGCGAGCAGGAGCATCGCCGCCAGGAGGATGACGACGGCGGAGTTGCGGAGCGAGAAGGCGATGAGGTGGCGGAGCATCAGTGGTCGCCCTCGTGGAAGGTGCCGTCGGCGTGGAAGTGGCCGCCCTTTGGCGCGGAGCCCGAGGTGGCGAGCATGAGTTGGTACACGCCGTCGAGGACGACCTCGTCGCCCTCGCGGACGCCGCTGCGGATGATGACCCAGCGGCCGTCGTCGATGCCCAGGTCGGCCTGGAGGCGGATGGCGCGGTCGGGGTTGCTCGGGTCGCGGCGGAAGATGATGGGCGTGAGGCCGTCGCGGGCGACCGCGGAGAGGGGGATGGCCAGTTCGGGGCGCTGCGGGCCTTCGGCGACGATCTCGAGGAAGCCGGAGACGCCGGCGCGTGCCCACGGAGGTGTGGGGCCGTCGGGGGCGGCGATCAGGTCGATGGTGCGCTCATCCGCGTCGGCGGTGAGGCCGATGGTGAGGGCGGCGGGGATGGCGTCGGTCGCGGGGGCGCTGCCCATGCCGGCGGCGGGGACGATGCGGGCGGGGAGGCCGTCGCGGAGTCGGGCGAGGTCGCTCTGGAGGCCGCGGGCGCGGAAGCGGACGCGGGCGGGCTGGACGGTGGTGAGGACGGGGGCGTGCTCCTCGACCCACGAGCCGCCGGTGGCGCCGAGGGATTCGACGACGCCGGGGGCGACGGCGACGACTTCGATCGCGGAGATGGTGCGCCAGAGGGGCGGCTCGCCGGCTTCGCCTTCGGCGGCGAGTTGGGCGGCGGGGATCCCCAGGACTGTGGATGCCGCGTCGAGGAGGAGGTCGAGGCGGGCACGGGCGGCGACGAGTTCGGCGCGGGCCTGGGTGCGGCGGGCTTCGAGTTCGGCCGTCTTCTCAAGGACGTCTGCGAGCGCGGCCCTCGCTTCGGTGAGTGCGGCCTGGGCCTGGGTCCAGTCGTCGGCGCGGCCGCCGCCGGCGGCGCGGATCTGTTCGAGTTGCTCGACGCGGCGTTGCCAGAGGGCGACGGATTCTTCGAGGCTGATGCGGTGGCGCGCGTGGGCCTCGAGGAGGGGGATGGCGCTTTCATCCTCGGCGCGGGCGCGGCGGAGAGCGCCCTCGGCGTCGGCGATGGCGGCCTGGAGGTCGCGCCAGCGCGGGGAGTCGAGGCGGTACAACGGCGTGCCGGGCTCGACGCTCTGGAACTGCGTGACGAGCAGTTCGACGCGGCCGCCGAGGGGAGCGCGGTACTCGCGGCGGGCATCGGGGAGGAGTTCGAAGCGGCCGGGGGCGCGGAGCGTGCGGGCGACGTCGCGGCGCTCGACCTTGGCGAAGGTGATGCCGAGGTTGCGGCGGACCGGGGCGGGGATGTCCACGCGGTTGGTCGGCGCGGGGGCGCTGGGGGCGTCGGTGTGGTTGGCCGCGCCGGGGGCGGGCTCGGCGCGGTCGCGGCCGGCGCCGGCGGCGGCGAGGCAGAGGCACAGAAGTGTGATGTGGAGGACCTTCATTGG
>CALAFV010000222.1 GCA_937891445.1 uncultured Phycisphaerales bacterium
GGGGGGGGGGGGGGGTAGGGGGGAGGCGAGGCTACGATTGCCGCGCCCGGTGGGGTGGCCGAGCGGCTGATGGCACCGGTCTTGAAAACCGGTGTACCCGTCAGGGTACCGTGGGTTCGAATCCCACCCCCACCGCTTCCTGCGCGCCGGCTACCGCCTGAAGCCGCCGATCTGCTCGTACTTCTCGCGGTACTTCTCCTCGAGTTGGGTCTGCTTGTTGCGGAGGTCGATCCGGCGGCCGTCGATGAAGGCGGCGTGCACGTTCGTGGTGACCTCGAGGGGGTTGCCGTCGGTCACGATGAACGTGGCGCTCTTGCCCTTCTCCAGCGAGCCGTAGCGATCGTCGATGCCGAAGATCTGCGCGGCTGACAGGGTCAGCGCGCGAATGGCGGCGTCCTCGTCAAGCCCGTGGGCGACGGCCATCGCGGCGGCGTAGGGAAGGTTGCGCTCGTGCGCTGTGTCGTCGCCGCCGGAAAGAGCCCAGGTGATGCCGGCGGCCTCGAGGCGAGCGGGCAGCGTGTAGGCGTCGTTGTACGGAGAGTCGTCGCGTTTGGGGAAGCGGAAGGTGCCGGTGACGATCACCGGGACCTGGTGGCGTCTGAGCAGGTCGGCGCACAGCGGGGCGTCGCGCCCGCCGATGATGATCGGCCGCAGACCCTCGCGCTGCGCGAACGTGACGGCGGCGACTATCTGGTCGTACTCGTTGGCCTCGATGAAGACCGGGGCATCGCCGCGGAGGGCGGGACCCATCGCCTCCCAGCGCAGGTCGGTCGGCGTGAGTGGGTCGGCGGACTTGGCGGCGTGGTAGGCGCGGGCCTGGCGGAAGGCGGACTCGATCGCTTCGGTCCGTTCGCGGATCTGACGCTGCTGCTCCTCATCCGACTGGTCCATCCACCACGCGGTGACCGGCCGCATCCACGGCCAGGAGACGACGACGCCCGCGTCGCGCAGGATCGCCATGTCCTCCCACGTCCACCCATCGAGCCTCATGACGCTGGCTCGCCCGGGGATGGCGCCGCCGGTGGGAAAGACACCGGCAATGAGCACGCCGTTGGAGCGCGTGACGGGGATCAGCGTCGAGTCGGGGTTGACCGAGACGGCGGCGAAGACCTCGGGGCTGACGCCTGCGACGCCGACCTCGTCCATGTCGCGCGTCGCGCGCACGGCCTGGATCTCGGTGAGGCCCAGTTGCGAGTAGGCGGAGATGAGCCCCGGGTAGACATGGCGACCGGCGCCCTCGACCACGAGCGTGTCGGCGCTGGACGGGGGCGTGCCGGTCCCGATCTCGACGATCACGCCCTTGTCGAACAGCAGCCAGGCATGCTCGATGGGCTCGCTGGAGATCGGGTGGATCGTCGCGTTGACGACGACCGTGGGGTGTTCCTGGGGCGGGGCCTTCTTGATAAGGTCCTGCGCGGGCGCCGGCGCGGCGGCGAGAGCCAGGCAGGCGGCGACAGCGGTGGCGGTGCGTCGGAGCATGGTCGTGTGCCCTGAGAAGGAGGGGAGAGGGGAGGGGGGTCAGTGCGAGAGGCCGGTTTCGAGCAGGAGCATGCCGCAGTCGCCGCAGCGGGCGGTCTCGGGGTCGATCCCGCGACGCAGCATGTCGAGGAAGAGTTCGCGCCGGCGCTCCTCCGCGAGGCGGTTCATCTCGTGCAGCAGGAGCATGCGGCCGGAACGGAGGTTCGCGGCGTCATCGGCGACCTCCTGCGGTGGGCGGCCAGCGCCATCCGGACGACGCTCCTCGCCCGCGTCGCGCTGCCGGTCGCGGTCGCGCCGGCGCCGCTTGTTGTCGGCGAGGATCTTCTGGATGATCCGCGCCCGCTCGGCCTCGTTGAAGGCGCGGAGTTGGGCGTCGCGCTCGAGCGAGAAGTACTCGCGGCCGTCCACGTACGTCCGCTCGCAGCGGCTGAAACTCGAAAGGGGCGGGCCGGACCAGACGGCCAGGTCGGCGTCCTTGCCAACCTCAATCGACCCGACGCGGTCCTGAATGCCCAACTGGATCGCCGGGTTGATCGTCACGAACTTGAGCGCCTCGGCCGGCGAGATCTCGCCGCGGGAGTACTTCACGGCCTTGCCGGCCTCGACGTTCAGCCGACGGGCGAGTTCATCGGAGTCGGAGTTGTAACTGACGACGACGCCCGTTTCGTGCATGATCGGCCCGGCGAACGGGATCGCGTCCTGCACCTCGACCTTGTAGGCCCACCAGTCGCTGAAGAGCGAAGCCCCCCGCGCGGCCTCGCGAACGGCTTCGGCAACCTTGTACCCCTCGAGGTTGTGCTGGAACGTGCCGATCTTGAACCCGAACTCCTGCGCCAGCCGGCAGAGCATGAGGATCTCGTCCTGCCGGTAGGAGTGGCAGTGGACGAGGCGGTCGCCGCGGAGGATCTCGGCGATGGCCTCCAGTTCCAGGTCGCGCCGGGGCCTCATGCCGTAACTGGTCGAGCCGCGGGACAGCGCCTCACGCCGGCGCTGGAAATACCGGTCCCACTGGTGGATGTACTCCCGCGCCGCCGTGAAGCGGTCCCGCATGATGGACTCCACGCCCATGCGAGTCTGCGGGTAGCGGGTCGTGTTGCCGTCGCCCCAGTTGGACTGCTTGACGTTCTCGCCGAGGGCGAACTTGATCCCCAGCGGGGCGTTCTCGAAGTGCATGTCGTCCGGGTGCGGCACGCCCCAGCGGATCTTGTTGATGCAGTTCTGCCCGCCGATGGGGTTCGCCGAGCCGTGCAGGGAGTTCACGGTCGTGACGCCGCCGGCGAGTTGGCGGTACCAGTTGATCGAGTCAGGGTTGGTGACGTCCTGGATGCGCACCTCAGCGGTGACGGCCTGCCCGGCCTCGTTGACGCCGCCGGAGATGCCGGTGTGCGAGTGGCAGTCGATCAGGCCCGGCGTGATGTGCTTGCCGGTCAGGTCGATCTCGCGAACCGGGCCGGAGCCGGGGCCCAGCCGCGGCGGCGACACGGGCCGGCCCGCGGCATCGACAGCCGGGCCGACCGCGATGATCTTGCCTTCGCTGATCACGACCATCCCGTTCTCAATCACGCCCTCGTTGTTGCCGCCGGCGCAGGTCCAGACGGTGGCGCCGCGGAGGATGAGGGTTTCCTGCGGGGGCAGTGCGTCAACGCCGTACGCCCCGAACGGGTGAATACGGCGCATGGGCACGGGCTCCACGGGCGGCTCGTCATCGTCCTCCGCCTCCGCGCCGTTTCGCCGACCGCGGCGATCGGCGCGCTCGCCCTGGCCCTCTTCGCTACCCGCCGCGGCCCGCGTCGCGGTCCAGGCGAAGACCGCACCGTTGGGCCGCGTGCCGTGGCCGTGGAGCGTGTCGCCCTCGAGCACGCCGCTCATCGTGATCGCGCCGGGAGCGCCGAACTCATCGTGATCGACGATGAACGAGATCGTGCGGGTGGCGTGATTGATGCGGACGCCGCGAGCCTCGACGCGCGCGTCGCGTGATCCGCCCGCGGGGGGATCCTGTTCCGGCTCGCCCTGCGGGGCCTCGCGCGGGCTGATGACGGTGATCCGCGCCGGCCCGTCGCGCGGCGCGCGGATGGTGAGCGTGATCGGGTCGGGGATCGGCGGGTCGAGCGTCACCGACCACCGCCCCTCGATGGGCGCCGGCGCGGGATTGATCTCATGCCGCCGCCCGTCCACCCAGACGTCGCGGATCTTGGTCCCCTTGCGGAAGATCGGCCCATCCGCGACCACGAGATTCGCGACCTTCCCGGGCTCGACCGAGCCGAGCCGGTCATCGACCCCAAGAAGCACGGCGGGGTTGATCGTCAGCAGCGCCAGCGCCCTGTCTTCGCTCAGGCCGTGGCGGATCGCGGTCCGCAGGTTGTCCATGAAGTGAGCCGGCCCGCCGCGATCTCCTCCCGCTCCGCCCCCGCCGCCTCCCCCGCCGCGCCGGCGTCCGCCGGGCGGCGTGATCTTGCTCGTCGTCAGCGCCAGCGAGAGGTTCCCCGGCCCGTAGGCATCATCAAGCCGCTTGATGTTCGTCGGCGCCTGCTCCCACGTCATGAGGTCCCCCAGCGAGACCTCATCGGCCGCGCCGAAGGACTCAATGTTGGGCGTCTCCGGGAACGCCAGGGGCACGATCAACTGGTGCACGCGTTCGCGGATGGCCGTAAGCCGCTTGAACTCCATCCCCGAGCCGACGATCACCACCGGCCGGTGGAACTCCTCCGCGATCTTTACCGCGCGTAGCGTCTCAAGTTCATCCCGAACGTCGAACAGCAGCGGCAGCGGCGGCGGCGGGGGCGTCGCGCTGGTCTCCGCCAACTCATCCACTTCGAACTCGGGCT
>CALAFV010000223.1 GCA_937891445.1 uncultured Phycisphaerales bacterium
TGGAGATGCGGACGGAGCACCAGTCGTGGCCGCACATGGCGCAGAAGTCGGTGTCCACGTCGAGGTCCTCGTCGTGGTACGCGCGTGCGGTGTCGGGGTCGAAGGCCAGTTCGAAGTGCTTCTCCCAGTTGAGCGCGGCGCGGGCCTTGGTCAGGTCGTCGTCGCGGTCGCGGGAGCCGGGGATGCCCAGGGCGATGTCGGCGGCGTGGGCGGCGATGCGGTAGGCGATGCACCCCTGCTTGACGTCGTCCTTCTTCGGCAGGCCCAGGTGCTCCTTGGGGGTGACGTAGCAGAGCATGGCGGCGCCGTGATACGCCATGGCGGTGGCGCCGATGCAACTGGTGATGTGGTCGTAGCCGGGGAACATGTCCGTGACCAGCGGGCCCAGCACGTAGAACGGCGCGCCGTGGCAGAGGGCGCGCTGGATCTTGGCGTTCCACTCGATCTGGTCGAAGGGGACGTGGCCGGGGCCTTCGATCATGACCTGCACGCCCTTGCGCCAGGCTCGCTCGGTCAGTTCGCCGAGGGTTTCGAGTTCCGCGAGTTGGGCGTCGTCGGTCGCGTCCGCCAGGCCGCCGGGCCGCAGGCCGTCGCCGATGGAGAACGTCACGTCGTACTGGCGGAGGATGTCGCAGATCTCCTCCCAGTGCTCGTACATGATGTTCTCGCGGTTGTGCACGAGCATCCACTTGGCCAGCAGCGAGCCGCCGCGGGAGACGATGCCGATGAGCCGGTTCTTGACGTACTTGAGGTGCCCGCGGCGGACGCCTGCGTGGATCGTGAAGTAGTCCACGCCCTGGCGGGCCTGGTGGTGGAGGGACTCGGCGATGACCTCCCAGGTGAGATCCTCGATGCGCCGGCCGATGATCATCGAGTAGATCGGCACCGTGCCGATGGGGACGGTGCTCTCGCGGATGATGGCCTCGCGGCACTCGTCGAGGTTGCCGCCGGTGGAGAGGTCCATCACCGTGTCGGCGCCCCAGCGCTCGGCCCACTTGAGTTTCTCGACCTCCTCCTGCGTGCCGCTGGAGATGGGGCTGGCCCCCATGTTGGCGTTGACCTTCGTGCGGCTGGCGCGGCCGATGCACATCGGGTCGAGTTTGTACTTGAGATGGTTGATGTTGGCCGGGATGACCATGCGCCCGGCGGCGACCTCGTCGCGCACCTGCTCGGGAGTCAGGTGACCCTCACGCTCGGCGACACGCTTCATCTGCGGCGTGACGATGCCGAGGCGGGCGTACTCAAGTTGCGTAACCGGCGAGAAGTTCCGCGGGTAGCGCACCTCCAGCACCTCGCCCCGCGCGGTGCGGAACGTCACCGAGGGCTGGTCACCGTTGGAGGACTGCGCCTCGCCGTAGGCCCGCAGCGGCGTGTCGTCGGGCACTCGCCGCACCGACCATTCCGGCGGCAGGAAGTCCCACGCGGTCTTGGACGACGGCGGCGGCATGCCCGGCGTGTCCGGCGACGAGAACATGAGCGGGCCGCCGATGTCGGGCGCATTGGCGAACGAGCCCGGGGTGGTCACGCCGGGCGTGCGGCCGGGGTTGTACGCGCCGCGCAGCGGGGGGCGGAAGCGGGAGAGAGGGCGGTCGCTGGTCGTCATTGGGCACCTCGAGCGAGCAGGGATGGGCGGGTCTGGGAGTGCGGAGTTACAGCGGGGCCGCGGTGGTGAGAGGCGCGGCGAAGGGGTGGAACGGAAGAACGAGGAGTTCCTGGCACGTGTCGCTTCCCTCCGCCGGTGCGAACCGGATCAGGTTCAACGGGTGCATCTCAGCGGCGGCCTTCCCCCGATCCCCGGCTGGCCGCCGCGCCCCGAGCGAACGGGTCAGGATAGCCGCGAGCGGCCCGCCGCGTCGTGGGGTGGGGCGCGGGCGGCGGAGGACCGCATCGCCGAGCCGGCTCGTCAGTCCCCTCGTCTTCTTTCTCGTCGCCTTCGTCCTGATCGTTCTTCCGGCGCTCTTTTCACGGCAGCGGGCGCAGGCTCCGCGGGCGCGGGGTCGGCGTAGTCCATCTCGCCGAGGAAGTACAGGCGAAGCGCCGAGAGGGCGGCGTCGTAGGTGGACCGCTCGTGCGGGATCAGGGTTCGCCCCGGGGCGGACTGGGCATAGGTGGGGGCGAACGGAGTTGGGAAGACCACCGGGTCGGTGACGCGGCGGCAACTGTCGATGAACTCCTGGGCGGCGCGGACTCGGGCGGGGATCTGTTGTGGCGG
>CALAFV010000224.1 GCA_937891445.1 uncultured Phycisphaerales bacterium
GGGCTCTCCGGCTCGGTCCTCTACATGATCAACCACGGCCTCTCGACCGGGGCGCTGTTCCTCCTGATCGGCATGATCTACGAGCGCTACCACACGCGCTCGATGAAGGAACTGGGCGGCCTGGCCTCCCGCATGCCCATCTGGGCGACGTTCATGGTCTTCTTCACGATGGCCTCGGTCGGCCTGCCCGGCCTCAACGGCTTCATCGGCGAGTTCATGTGCCTGCTTGGCGCGTTCCAGGCCGACTCGGCGTGGGCGGGTCAGGGGACCGTGGCCGGCACGGGTGGCGAACTGGGCCCGTGGCTCGCGTTCGCCGCGGGCGCCGGGATGATCGTCACGGCGATCTACCTGCTGTACATGCTCGGGCGCATCGTGTGGGGCAAGGCCATCGAGCCGGGCCACCACGATCACGCGCACGGCGACGGCCACGAGGCGGCCGCGTCTCATGCTGGCGGCCACGGCGTGCTGCCGCGCGACCTGACGGCCCGTGAGATCGGTGTGCTCGTGCCGCTGGCGGCGCTGTGCCTGGTGCTGGGCCTGTACCCGCGCCCGGTGCTGCGGGCGCTCGAAGCGCCCACGGCGGTGCTGGCCGGCGAGATCGCCCAGCACCGCAACCAGCCCGAGGCGGACGAGCCCGAGTCGGCGGCCGGTGAGCACGCCGCCGCCATGTCCCAGTTCCCCGCGTCCCTCCTTGCGTCCCCGGAGTCCCACCGGTGATCGAGACGATCCAGAAACTCTGGCCCGAGATCACCCTGTTCGTCACGGCGTGCCTGGTGATGATCGCCGGGCTCTCGCCCGAACGCGCGGTGCGCCGGCTGACGGGCCCGATCTCCATCATGGGCCTGCTCGTGGCCGGCGCGCTGGCTCTGTACCTGCCTGAGCCGCAGCGCAGCGTCATGCCCGGCCTGGCCTCCTACGGCAAGGCCATCACCGCTGGGATGGGCGTGCTGCTGATCCTGCTGATGAGCGGGCTGCCCGACCGCGAGTTGGAAGAGAGCATCGACCGCTCCGGGGGCCGGGCCACGTTCGAGCCGCTGCGCTCCAACCGCGCCGAGTTCTACGGCTTCGTGCTCTTCTCCCTCACCGGCCTGATGCTGTGCGCCGGCGCCAACGACCTGATCTGGCTCTTCCTGGCTCTCGAACTGACCAGCCTGCCGACGTACGTGATGGTCGCGATCTCCACGCCGCGGTCGCGGTCGATGGAGGCGGGGGTCAAGTATTTCTTCCTCGGCGCGCTGGGCGCGGCGATGTTCCTGTACGGCTTCGGCCTGATCTACGGCGCGACGGGAACGACGCACCTGGACGAAGTGCGGCTGGCCCTCACCGGCGCCGGGGCGGCCGAGCCGGGGGTGCTGCTGAGCGTCGGCCTGCTGCTGGCGACGCTGGGCATCGGGGTGAAGATCGCCGCGGTGCCGATGCACTTCTACACGCCGGACGTGTACCAGGGGGCCGCGGCGCCGGTCTCGGGCTTCCTGGCGTTCGTTCCCAAGGCCGCCGGGTTCTTCGCGCTGATGCTGCTGGCGTCGGCGGTCGGGTGGCAGTACGGCCCCGGCGGCGAGAGCCTGCCGGGCATGCTGTACGCGGCGCTGTGGATCATGGCCGTGGCGACGATGACCGTCGGCAACGTGCTGGCGATCCTGCAGAACTCGGTCAAGCGGATCCTCGCGTACTCGTCGATCGCCCACTCCGGGTACATGCTCGTGGGCCTGATCGCCGGCCCGGGGCGGGCGGGTGAGGGGTCGGGCGCGTTCGCGACCAACGGCCTGGCGGCGGTGCTGTTCTACATCGTCTCCTACGGCGTGATGAACCTGGGCGCGTTCGCGGTCCTCGCGTCGCTTGAGCGCCGGGCCCGCGACGGCGTGCACGAGGAGATCGACGCCGTCGGCGACCTGCGCGGCCTGTGCGCGACCAACCCCGTACTGGGGTGGACGATGGTGCTCTCGAGCGTGGGCCTGCTGGGGCTGCCGCTGACGCTGGGCTTTGTCGCCAAACTCCCGCTGTTTACGGCGGGGATCGCCGCGGGGGAGATCCCGCTGGTGATCATCCTCGGCATCAACTCGGCGATCGCGGCCTTCTACTACCTGCGGCTGGCCGCGGCCCCGCTGCTGGAGGCGCCGGAGGAGTCGATCGCCGGCCCCGCGCGGCGGACGCCGTTCGGCGCCCGCATCGCGGCCGGCCTGGTGTCGGCCGCGGCGGTCATCGTGCTGGGCCTCGTCTCCGCGCCCCTGAGCCGCGCGGCAGAGAAGGCCGCCCAGCCGCGGCAGACCGCGGCCTCGCCCCGCTCTGCTCCGACCGTGCCTGTCACGGCCGCGGATCGGCGCTGAGCGTCAAGCAGCCACAGATCAACGCAGATCAACACGGATCAGACAGAGAGGCGTGGTCTCTTGCCCTCTGATCTGTGTTCATCTGTGTTGATCTGCGGCTACTTTGTCCCTGGCCGGTAGCGCTGGGCGATCGGGAAGCGGCGGCCGGAGCCGAAGGCCACGCCGGTGACCTTCAGGCCGATCGCGGCCTGCTTGCGCTTGTACTCGCTGGCGTCGATCATGCGGACGACGCGCGACACGGTCGCCGCGTCGAAGCCGGTTTCGGCGATGATCCGCGCGGGGGACTCGCGGCGCTCGACGTACCGCGCGATGATCTCGTCGAGCACCGGGTACGGCGGGAGCGTGTCCTGGTCGGTCTGGTTCGGGCGGAGTTCCGCCGAGGGGGGCTTGGTGATGGACGACTCGGGGATCGGCGGGCGAGCGAACCCCGCGGCCTTCCAGCAGGCGTTCATCCATCGCGCCAGGCGGTAGACGTTGTCCTTCGTCACGTCGCTCAGCACCGCGAGGCCGCCGTTCATGTCGCCGTAGAGCGTCGCGTAGCCAACGGCCAGTTCGCTCTTGTTGCCGGTCGTCAGCGCGATGCTGCCGTGGCGGTTGGAGAGGGCCATCACGATCGTGCCGCGGATGCGGGACTGGAGGTTCTGCTCGGTGATGTCCGCCGCCGCTTCGGGGCCCGAGGCCAGGTGCGGGCCGAGCGTCTGGAGCATCGCGGAGAAGGGGCCTTCGATCGGCACCGTAATGTGCCGCACGCCCAGGGCTTCGGCCAGCGCGACGGCGTCGTTGATCGAACCCTCGGACGAGTAGCGGCTGGGCATCAGCACGCCCAGGACGTTCTCCGGCCCCAGCGCCAGGGCCGCGATCGCGCACGTCACCGCCGAGTCGATGCCGCCGGAGAGCCCCAGCACGGCGGAGGCGAAGCCCGTCTTGCGGCAGTAGTCGCGCACGCCCAGCACCAGCGCGCGGAAGAGCAGTTCTTCCGCCGGCCGCGTGTCGGGCTCGGCGACGGGGCCGCCCTCGCCGAGGTCCGTGATGAGCATGCCTTCGTCGAAGGCGCGGCGGTGCGCGACCAGGCGCCCGGCGGGGTCGAAGACGTGGGCCGAGCCGTCGAAGATGAGTTCGTCGTTGCCGCCAAGTTGGTTCACCGCGGCGATCCAGACGCGGCGGCCCGCGGCGTGGGCGCGGAGCAGGTCGGCGTGGCGCTGCCCTTTGCCCAGGACGAACGGGCTGGCGGAGGGATTCACGATCACCTGCGCGCCCGCGCTGACGAGTTCATCAACGGGGTCGGGGCTGGCGATGTAGCGGTCGCTGAAGCCGACGTCCTGGCCGCGCCAGAGATCCTCGCAGATCGACAGGCCGACGCGCACGCCCGCGCAGTCGATCACCGCCGCGCGGTCGCCGGGGACGAAGTAGCGGTCCTCGTCGAAGACGTCGTAGGTCGGGAGCAGGCGCTTGTCGTAATACGCCAGCATCGCGCCGTCGCGGTAGGCGAGCAGCGCGTTGGCGATACCGTGGGCCCCGCCGCCGCGGTCAACCGGCAGCGGCACGCCGAAGACGAGCGTGATGCCGCGCGAGTGGTTCTCGCCAAGGTCGCGCGCCGCCGCGGCGGCGTCCTTGAGGAACCCCTCCTGAAGCAGCAGGTCACGCGGCGGGTAGCCGCTGAGGCACAGTTCGGGCAGCACGACCATGTCGGCGCTGGCTGCGACGGCCTCGGCGGTCGCGCGACGGATCAGGGCCGCGTTGCCCGCGATATCGCCGACGGTCGGGTTGATGGAGGCCAGCGCCAGGCGCATCGGGTCATGGTACCGCCGGCGTGCGCGCCCCGCCCAGACGCAGCAGCCGGTCCACGCGCAGGCGCACCGCGGCGAGCACCGCGCCGCCCAGGAGCACGAGCGTCTCCACCGCGGTTATCGTGATGATCACGACCTTGAAGTCCTCGGTGGCCAGCAGGGCGAAGACGCCCGCGGTGCCGGCTTCGCGCACGCCCAGCGCGCCCGTCGGCGCGAGCACGCCGATGAGGAAGTACGCGCTGGCGGCGAGCACGGCCAGTTCAGGCGAGAGCGTCTGACCGACGACCGACGCGGCGACGAGGAACCTTGCCGTCTGCACCGCGACGTCGGCCAGTCGCATCGCGACCGCGGCGGCGACCGGGCCGGGCGCGCCGAGCATGCGCACGCCCTCATGCGCCCGCGGCAGGAGACG
>CALAFV010000225.1 GCA_937891445.1 uncultured Phycisphaerales bacterium
GGCGCGGTTCAGCACGTGGCTGCTGGCGATCGCCAAGCACGTGCTGGGGGACGAGTTGGATCGGCGTACGGCGCAGAAGCGCGGCGGGAACCGCAAGGCGGCGGAACTGGACGAGTCGTGGATGAAGGCGGCGCCGGGCGTCGGGGCGGACGGGGAGTACGAGGCGGCGATCTTCCGGGCGAAGGTCGAGGCGGCGCTGCGCCTGGTGGAGAAGGAGAGCGACTTCACGGACTTCTCGATCTTCCGGATGCGCGTGCTGGATGGGAAGCCCGGGAAGGAAGTGGCGGCGGCGCTGGGGATGAGCGAGCCGACCGTGAGCCGGCGGCTGGCGCGGGTGCGGGAGTTGCTGAAGCGGCGGCTGAGCGAGGTGATCGCGACGTACTCGTTTACGGAAGAAGAACTGGCCGAGGCGGAGCGAAACGGACTGCTGCTGGGTCCCAACAAGGCGGCCGAGGTGGACGACGCGCTGTTCGACGAGGCGGTGGGGGAGATCTTCCACCGGCAGATGGAACTGAGGCGGGTTTCGGGGTGGAGGACGGATTAGGGGTGGGTTGAGGCTTGGAGGGGCTGGAGAGGGGGAGACATGGGCTGAAAGCCCATGCCACCAGAGGAAGGCGACGATGGCACCAGTCCTGATCCCGGTTGCGATTCTGGCCGCCGTCATCGGGATCCCGCTGCTGATCGTGGCGATGATCTTCCTGATCATGCCCGCGGCCCGGGCGGTGGCGTGGGTAACGCGGCAGGTGGTGCGGTTCGTCTTCGGCGAAGTGTCGGACGTGCTGCGCGCGGTGGGGGCGGTGATCACGCTGGTGGCGCTGGTGCCGCTGGTGGTGGGGAACGTGGCGCTGGGGCGGTGGTCGGCGGCGGCGCACTTCGGGCGCGCGATCCAGGCGGAGGCGAAGGCGGGGATGCGGAGTCTGTACCGGGTGCTGATCGGGCACCCGGCGCGGCTGCTGTGCCTGACGCCGCTGACGGAGGGGCTGGAGAAGCGGATCCCGGAGGTGGTGGCGGCGGCGCCGGGGGCGGACCGGCCGGCGCGCGGGCGCGGGCGGAAGAACCAGTTCGAGGGGTACACGATCGTGGGGTCGCTGCCGGGGGGCGGGAGCGGCGGGCGGCTGTACGTCGCCGAGCCCGATGCGCAGCGGCTGGCGGCGTTCGAGCGCGCGGGGCACGGGGATGTGCGGCGCGTGGTGATCAAGTGCTTCTCGCTGCACGAGGGGAGCAGCCTGCCGCAGATCATCCGCGAGAGCCGGGCGCTGGACGCGGCGCGGCGGCTGGGGCTGATCCTCGAGCACGAACTCACGGACGAGCGGTTCTACTACGTGACGCGGTACATCCCCGGCGACTCGCTGGGGCTGGTGACGCAGCGGCTGCACGCGGCGAGCGGGTCGGAGGGGCTCGGGGACCGCGAGTTGCGGGAGGTGCTGGGGTACACGTGCGACCTGCTGCGGACGCTGACGCATTATCACAACGGGGGGCTGTGGCACAAGGACGTCAAGCCGGACAACATCATCGTGGCGGAGGGGCGGGCGCACCTGGTGGACTTCGGGCTGGTGACGCCGCTGCGCAGCGCGATGACGCTGACGACGCACGGGACGGAGTATTTCCGCGATCCCGAGATGGTGCGGATGGCGCTCAAGGGCGTGAAGGTGCACCAGGTGGACGGGGCGCGGTTCGACGTGTACGCGGCGGGGGCGGTGCTGTACTCGATGATCGAGAACTCGTTCCCGGCGCACGGGGGGCTGAGCCAGATCTCCAGGCGCTGCCCGGAGGCGGTGCGGTGGATCGTGCGGCGGGCGATGACGGACTACGAGAAGCGGTACCCGTCCGCGGCGGCGATGCTGGCGGACGTGGAGGCGGTGCTGGCGTCGGAGTCGCCGATGGCGATGAAGCCGGCGGGGCTGCCGAGCGTGCGTGGGGTTGATGTGGAGATGGCGGGGATTGAAGAGGGGTCGGCGTTTGAGCAGGCTTGGCGGCGCATCGTTGCCTGTGCGGGCAAGACCTTCCGGACTAAGACTGGCCTTGAGTTCACCTACACCTGCGATGGTGACGCCTGCTATCCCAGTCGGACCGACTATCGTCTCCCTAGGGCTGACTTTGCAACTGCCTTCGCGATGATGCCCTTGGATGGACCTGGCATGATCAATGATGTCGTGCGAGGCCCTTCGTATATCTGGGCGATTCTGCACGACACTCGGATCAACGGCGGCGACGGGATCGTCGAGCCGGTGCAGCAGTACGCGTATTCGGGCCCGGCCGGCGTCGGCGCCGCCGCTCTCGGTGTCGCCGCGGTCGCGGGCCCTGTCGCAGCGGCGGAGCGTGCGCGGCCACGGATTCGTGTGACGTCGTGGTGGTCGGGGCGGTACGTGGTGGATGGGCGTGATGGGGTGGCGGCTGCTGCCGCGTCGGCTGCGCCGAGGGCGGGCGTTGCGGGGGCGGCGCGGGAGCCGGCGTTCGTGCGGCGGACCAGCGGCGTGAAGGCGGCGGAGCAACTGCGGCGCGCGCGGGAGCGTGCGGCGGCGGCGCGGGCGCGTGCGCACCGGCGGATGGGGCGGCACGAGCGGAACTTCCCGGCGGGGGTGAACGCGGGGGTGGCTGTGGCGGTGGCGCTGTTCCTGGCGGGGTGCGCGACGGTCGTGGCCGTGCTGGTGGGGTCGACGCTGCGGGCGACGCCGCGGGTGAACGTGGTGGTGGACGCGGAGGGGGTTCCGGAGGCGTGGGCACAGTTGGAAGGGGCGGTGGGGCGTGTTGATGTTGCGCCGGCGGCGCAGGGGCGGGCGGCGTCGGCGCCGGCGGCGAGGGTGTCCGCGGATCCGGGGACGAGCGTTGCGGCTGGGGCGTTCGAGGGGGAGCGGGTGCTGGTGGTGCGCGAGGCGTTCACGCAGATTCCGGGGGCGGCGGAGACGGTGGAGCGGCGGCTGGCGCGGCTGCGGGAGGCGGGGTTTGCGCTGGAGGGGGACACGGGGGCCGCGGCGGCGGATCAGGCGGAGCAGGAGCGGCAGGTGGAACTGGTCGCGGGGCTTCGCACGGAAGTGGGTGTGGTGCCGGTGCCGTCGAAGGACGCCGCGGAGCGCGTGAAGCGGTGGCTGGAGGCGCACGGGGAGTTCCCGGCGGTGGTGTGGTTCGGGCGGGGGGAGCGGAACACCGTGCAGACCTGGGTGGTCGGGCGGTCGGGTGGGGATCCGAAGGTGGTGGAGGGGCTGAGGGTGCTGCTGGCGGAGGAGGTGGGGGAGGGGAGGTAGGAATGAGCAGGTGAGCAGGTGAGGGGCGTTGTGGGGCGCGGGGACCGAGCGTCAACCTGCGCGTTCGGCGGACCGTACACTTCGGTATGAGCGCACTGCGGCGGTTGACGCGGGCGGCACGGCGGAGGTTGCTGTGGCGCGACTTTGCCGCGACGGCGGGGCCGGCGCTGGCGGCGGGGGCGGCGACGGGGTTGGGGCTGGTGATCCTCGAGCGTGTGCTGGGGTTCGGGGCGCCGTGGGTGGCGCTGGCCGTGGCTCCGCCTGCGCTGGCGCTGATAGGGGCGGCGGGGGTGACGTGGGCGAGGCGGAAGTCGACGCTGGAGGCGGCGCTGGCGGTGGACCGGGCGCTGGGGCTGCGCGACCGGTTGTCGAGCGGTGTTGCGTTCGTTGAGCGGCGCGAGGCGGGCGAGGATCCGTTCGTGTCGATCGCGGTGGCGGAGGCGGAGCGTGCGGCGGCGGAGAGCGATGTGCGGCGCGCGGTGCCGGTGCGGCTGGGGTGGACGTGGCTGGTGTGGCCGGT
>CALAFV010000226.1 GCA_937891445.1 uncultured Phycisphaerales bacterium
CCACGCCGAGTTCCGTGCACAAATAGCGCACGGGCACATCGTGCGCCTGAGTCGGAAGATCGGGCAGCAGGGCCGCCGAGAAACAAACTCCGCAGGTAATCCCGCCGCCCCCCCCTTCCTGCGGCCCCCCGCCCGAGCGCAGGTCGGCCAGTTCCGCCAGGAACCGATCGTAAAACCCGCCCCCGCGCCCCAGCCGGGCCCCCGCGGGGGTGAAGGCCATGCCCGGGACGAGAACCAGGTCCAGTTCCGCTGCGGAGCAGACGGCGCACCCGGACGCGGGCTCGAAGACCCCGTAGCGCCCCGGGACGAGGTCTCGCGAGAGGTCGCGCACCACAGCGGGGGTCAGCCGGCCCGAACGCCAGTCCACGCGGGGGACGCACAGGCGGATGCCCACGTCCACCGCGGCCTCGAGAAAGTCGCCGAGGTCTGGCTCGCCTCGCAGCGCGATGTAGACCATGACCGTGCGTGCCTGGCGGTACGCGGGCCATTCCTGCAGGTGTCGGCAGATGCGCGAGGAGAAGTCCTCGGCCTGGTGCGCGGGAATCGCGGTCAGCCTCGTGAGGACCTCTTCGCGGATGCGACGCTTGCGGGCCTGGATCTCCTGGGCCTCCTCCACGCCCAGAGCGTACCGACCCCGAGGCGGTCCCGCAGCCCCGGGTTCTGGGGGATCGCGGAAACGCGGCGAAACCGGGGGGGTGGACCTGTGCCGGATGTGCGGGAGAAGCAGCGCGGTTCCCGGCCCAGCCCCGAAGCCCGGCACGCTCCGGGGAGCCCCGGGGCCGATGCTCACGGATATGCGAGACCGGCCGACGGACCAGCCCAAACCGATGGCCAAAGCCAGACGCAGCACTCCGCCGGGACGCCTGAACTCGCTCGGGTTCAGCCGCGCGGAGTTGGACCGGTTCCTCGATGAACTGGAGGCGCTCGCGCCCCACCCGCGTCTGAAGACCGCCGGCGGTAAGCCGGGGAAGGCCGCCGCGGCGCCCGCGCCCAAAGACGGCGGCGGTGCGGCGGCGAGGCGGTTCGTGCGCCGAACCCTCCGGCTGGCGTGCGTGCCCCTGCGTGTGCATCGCCAGGGGGGCGAGTCCGCGGCGTTCCCCGTCGCGTGCCGCAACATCTCGTGCTCGGGCATCAGCGTGCTGCACTCGGCGTACATCCACCCCGGCACGCGGTGCACGGTCTTCCTTCCGAACGCGGCTGGCTCGGGGGCCGTTGCGGCCCGGGGGGAGGTGGTCCGGTGTCGCCACGTGCGCGGCATGGCCCACGAGGTCGGCATCTGCTTCGACGAGCCGCTGGACCTGCGGCAGGTGCTGCGGACGGACTGTCTGGGGGACTGGTTCAGCCTGGAGCGAGTGAATCCCACGGAACTGAGTGGGCCGGTGCTCTGCGTCGCCGGCTCCGAGGCGGACATGATGCTGCTGCGGTCCTGCCTCGGCGAGACGCGCCTGGCGGTGACGGCGGTCCAAACGGCCGATGAGGCTCTGGCCATGGCCCTCGCGGGGACCGGGGTACGGCCGTTCGCCGCGGTGATCTGCGCCCACGAGCCCCCGGCCGTGGACGCCCCGGCTCTGGTCGAGCGGATGCGGGAGCGGGGGTGCCGCGTTCCGGCGGTCGTCGTGCTGGCCGAGCGGACGGCCGACCTGCGAGCCCGGGTCGCCCTGCTGACCGACGTCGCGGCGGTGACCAAGCCGCTGGACTCCCAGTTACTCCTGCGGGCCCTGGCCGAGTTCCTGCTGCTGAACCGGGCCGGCCGGGCGGCCTGAGGCCGGCCACGGCCCGGCTCCCCGTCCCATTGCCGATAGACCCTCACCGGGCGGCCGCCTAACCTTCCGACCACTTCACCCGTCGCCCGCCTGCGCCCGCTGTTCGGGCAAGGCGGGCCATAGACCACGACGGAGCCTGAGCCCGATGAGCAGATTCGCCCGTTTCGGCAACACCCCGAAGGTCAAGGTCGCCCGCAAGACGGCCACCGGGAGGATGTACGTGGACTGGAAGGACGTTGAGACGCTCCGCCGTCTGATGTCCCCCAACGGCAAGATCTACGGCCGCAAGCGGCTGCAGACCTCGGCCGCCGAGCAGCGGATGATCGCGACCGCGATCAAGCGGGCCCGGTACATGGGCCTGCTGCCGTACACGTCCGCGACGCTCTGATTCGCGAGCCAGACCGGACCACACCCACGCCCCGGCCCAAGCGGGGCGTGGTCTTTCATGCGCAGCGCCAGTCTCGGCCCTGCCGAGGGCCGCGCCGTAGACTCCGGCATGAGCCCCCACTTCAGCGCGACCGCCCGCGGCCTCGAGCCGGCCTCCACGCGCGACTACGCCCCGATCGCGGCAGCCCTCCGCGAACTGCCGCCTGAAACGGACCGGCAGGCGAGGATGCAGGCCGTCGTGGACCTCATCTGGGAGGCCTTCGGCCGCCGCGAGCCGGCCGAGACGGAGATCGAAGGCCTGGACCGGCACGGCGAGGGGGCGGTTTCCTGGGTCGGCTTCTACCTGCCGGTCCCCGATAAGGACGAGATGGTCCTCGGCCCCCGGCGGGACAAGCCGGCGTGCTCTCCCATCGGGATGCATGGCGCTTGCGGCCGGGCACTGCGGACGCGCAAGACCCTGGTGATCCCGGACGTGTCGCGCCTGGGGGAGGGGTACATCGCCTGCGACCCGCGCGATCGGTCCGAACTGGTCGTCCCGTGCCTGGAGAAGTCCGGCGAGTGCTGGGGCGTGCTGGACCTTGACAGCCACGATTCCGCGGCGTTCTACGAGCGCGATGGGTACGCACTCATGCTCGTGCTGCGTGCGGCGGGATTATCACACGCGGACGCGGAAGTCGAGTTGCTCTGAGCGGCTATCGGACGCCCAAGGACGAGGTTCTCGGCAATCCCGGTTCTGTGGATAACCCGATGATCCTTCTCGCCTTTGGCGG
>CALAFV010000227.1 GCA_937891445.1 uncultured Phycisphaerales bacterium
GGGCTGCGCGCGGCCGCGAATCCGGCGATCCAACCGGCACGGACGCCGCCGCGCCCGCGCGGTTCGTTCATCCGCGCGGCGGCGGCGGAGAGCATCACGCCCCAGCGGGCCTTCGCGGCGCTGGAGCGCCACGGGCTGGCCGTGCGCGAACTGTCGCTGGCCCGCGGCGTGGCCCACGCGCTGGTGCCCGACGCGAACGACGGCGCCGCCCGCGCCTGCGCGACGGAACTCGCGAGCGGCGGAGAATCGCTGGTGATCCCGCTGATCGGGGCCGCGGCGCCGTGAGCAGTACCGATCAGGGCACGACCTCGAAGACCCGGCGCCCGTGCATGCGGTAGACGCGGAAACTTAGCGTCCGCTGTATTACAGTGCCAGCGGGCCGGATCGGCCTGCGGCGGCGTGCTTCGGCTATGGTTCCTCCCCATCGGAGGCCCGCATGACCGCGCAGACCCCTTCGGATTCGCCCCGACACGCCCCCGCCACCCACCGCTTCGCGACCCGCGCCATCCACGCCGGGCAGGCGCCGGACCCGACGACCGGCGCGATCATGACGCCGGTGTACCAGACCTCGACGTTCGTGCAGTCCTCGCCGGGGGTGGTGAAGGACGGGTACGACTACGCGCGGTCAAAGAACCCGACGCGGGTGGCGCTGGAGGCGAACCTGGCGTCGCTGGAGGGCGGGGCGCATGGGTTCTCGTTCGCGTCGGGGCTGGCGGCGATGGACTGCGTGCTGCACACGCTCAAGGCCGGGGACCACATCGTGCTGTGCGACGATGTGTACGGCGGGTCGTTCCGGATCATCGACAAGGTCTTCGCGCACCTGGGGATCGAGGCGACGCGGGTGGACATGACGGACCTTGCGGCGACGGAGCGGGCGTTTACGCCCAAGACCCGCATGGTCTGGGTCGAGACGCCCACCAATCCGATGCTGAAGGTCATCGACATCGAGGCGGTCGTGCAGATCGCGCGGCGCAAGACGGGCGGAAAGGTCGGGCACGCAGGGCGATGGTCGGACGGGCGCGGCGAGGGGGAGGGGGCGATGGTCGTGGTGGACAACACGTTCGCGACGCCGTACCTGCAGAACCCGCTGGCGCTGGGCGCGGACGTGGTGACGCACTCGTGCACGAAGTACATCGGCGGGCACTCGGACGTGGTCGGCGGCGTGCTGGTGACCAACGACGACAACATTGCCGCGAGGCTGAAGTTCCTCCAGAACGCGGTCGGGGCGGTGCCGGGGCCGATGGACTGCTTCCTGCTCCTGCGATCGACCAAGACGATGCACGTGCGCGTGGAGCGGCACTGCGAGAACGCGATGAAGGTCGCGCGGTGGCTGGCCTCGCACGGCAGGATCGAGAAGGTGATCTACCCGGGGCTGGAGAGCCACCCGCAGCACGCGGTCGCGAAGAAGCAGATGAAGGGGGGCTTCGGCGGGATGATCACGGCGGTGCTCAAGGGGGGGCTGGAGGAGTCGCGCCGGTTCCTCGAACGGGTGCGGCTGTTCTCGCTGGCCGAGAGCCTCGGCGGCGTGCGAGGCGGGCCTGCTCACGCCGAACCTGCGCCTG
>CALAFV010000228.1 GCA_937891445.1 uncultured Phycisphaerales bacterium
GACGTGCCTGGACGTGGACGCGAAGAAGATCGAGAAGCTCAAGCGCGGCCAGTGCCCGATCTACGAGCCGGGGCTGACGGAGCTGATGGAGCGGAACATCGCCGCGGGGCGGCTGGCGTTCACGACCGACCCGGTGGCGGCGCACAAGGACGCCGACATGATCTTCATCTGCGTCGGCACTCCCAGCGACGAGCGCGGGCACACGGACCTGAAGTACGTCTTCTCCGCCGCGGACGACGTGGCGGCGGTGCTCAAGGCGCTGGGGCCGCAGCAGAAGCCCAAGGTGGTGGTGGTCAAGAGCACCGTGCCGGTGGGGACGACGCTCCAGGTCAAGACCCGGATCCGCGACAAGGTGGGGCCGGACATCCCCTTCGAGGTGGCGAACAACCCTGAGTTCCTCAAGGAGGGGGCGGCGATCGAGGACTTCAACAAGCCCGACCGCGTGGTGTGCGGGGTGGAGAAGGACTCGGTGGGGGAGCAGATGAAGTTGCTGTACGACCCGTTCGTGCGCAACGGGCACCCGATCTTCGTGATGGACATTCTGTCCAGCGAGATGGTGAAGTACGCGGCGAACAACTTCCTTGCGACGAAGATCTCGTTCATCAACGAGATGGCGAACCTGTGCGAGGCGTACGGGGCGGACATCAACAAGGTCCGCGAGGGGATGTGCTCGGACAAGCGGATCGGGTACGCCTTCCTGCACCCGGGGCTGGGGTACGGGGGGAGTTGCTTCCCGAAGGACACGCTGGCGTGCATCATGATGGGGGACAAGAGCGGGATTCCCGCCAGGCTCTCCCAGGCCGTGCACGAGGTGAACCAGAAGCAGCGCGACCGCTTCTTCGACAAGATCATGGGGCACTTCGACGGGAAGAACGGCGGGCTTCAGGGGAAGAAACTCGCGTTCTGGGGGATCGCGTTCAAGCCGCGGACGGACGACATCCGCGAGGCGCCGGCGCTGACGCTGATCCGCAAGGCCCTGGGGTACGGGGCGAAGATCAGCGCCTTCGACCCGGTGGCCAACGCCAACGCGCGGCAGGAACTGGGGCCGACGGTCGAGGTCGTGGAGGACATGTACGAGGCGCTCAAGGGCGCCGATGCGCTGGTGATCTCCACCGACTGGGATGAGTTCAAGAGCCCGGACTTCGACCGGATGAAGCAGTTGATGGCGGGGAAGGTGATCTTCGACGGGCGGAACCTGTACCGGCAGTCGCTGATGCGGGAGCAGGGGTTCACGTATTACAGCGTGGGGCGGGCGCCGGTGAAGGCGGGGTAACCCTGCGCGCCGGAACCGATGCCCGCTCCTGAGGGCGGCTGCTCGTTCTCGCGCGGGAACTCGTGTACGCTGGTCTCATGACCACCATGCGCTGGTTCCTGGTCGTTCTCGCCGTGGCCGATGTGCTGCTCGGCGTGTACTGGGGGTTCATGATCGGGGCCGCCGCGGGCGTGGCCGAGAAGGAGCCGGCGCGTCTCGCGACGGCGCTGACCGCGGCGCACGACTGGGAGCCGGAGCGGCTGCGGCCGTATCTGGATCCGCCGTGGGCCGCGGACAGTCCGGATGCGTTCGGCCGCGCGGCCGCCGCGCCCGCGCGGAGCGTGCTCGACCCGATGTCGCTGAAGGTGCTCGGACTGCTGTGCTTCAACGGGATCGTGCTGGTGGGCGCGAGCGTGGCTCTGCGGCGGGCGGGGCAGCACGATGTCCAGGCGGGTGACCGCAAGAACGCAGGGGACAGAGATGCCGCCTGAATCCGTGGTTGTTTGCGACTGGCTGACGTTCGCCGCGGGGCTCGCGCCGGCGTCGGTCGATCTGGTCTACGCCGATCCGCCGTTCAACACCGGCTCCGCGAAGACCGGCCGCAACGGCTCGTACGAGGATGTGTTCCCCTCGACCGCGGCGTACATCGAGTGGCTCCGCGAGCGGCTGGCGGCGACGCTGCCGGCGATCAAGCCCAGCGGCGGCATCCTGCTGCACGTGGACTGGCGCACGAGCCACCGCGTGCGCGTCCTGCTGGACGAACTGCTGGGAGAGGACCGGTTCGTCAATCACCTGGTCTGGTGGTACGGCCTGGGGGGCTCGTCGCCGCGGCGGTTTGCGCGCAAGCACGACGACATCCTGTGGTACTGCATCGACCCGGAGCGGTATTGGTTCGAAGCGCCGATGGTGCCGGCGACGAGCCGGCGGATGGCGGGGAGGCTGAAGAAGGCGACGGACGTGCTGGCCGTGCCGAGCATCAACAACATGGCCGCGGAGCGCACGGGGTACCCGACGCAGAAGCCGCTGGCGCTGCTGGAACTGCTGGTGAAGGCGTGCTGTCCGCCGGGCGGGGTGGTGCTGGACCCGTGCTGCGGGAGCGGGACGACGCTGGTGGCGGCGGCGCGGACCGGGCGGGTGGGCGTGGGGTGCGACATCAGCGAGCGGGCCGTGGCCCTGGCGCGGGGGCGGCTGGAGGCGGAGGCCGCGGCGGCGACGGCGCGGTGACGTCCGCGGCGGGCGGCGGGACCGACGAGCGGGGCGCTAGCATGGGAGCGGATGGTCCGCCGCCTGGGCAAGCTCTATCGCCGCCGCATCATCAACGTGAACGTGAACATCGTTCTCGCGGGGGTGCTTGCGCTGATCCCGACGGTGGGGATCGTGCACCTGACGCGGTACATGGGGATCGGCGAGGAGGGGGAGGGGCCGCTGACGTCCGGCGACAAACTCATCATCTCCGGCGTGACGCTGATCTCGGATGTGATCTTCGACGTCGCGATCTATTACCTGCTGCACTGGCTGGCGAACCATTGGCCCAACCGCTGGCGCAAGGCCGGAGAGGACCCCGACACGCCGCACCTGCCGTTCTTCAAGGACGCGACGCTGGTGCAGTTCCAGCGGATGATGCTCTCGCCGGTGCTGTACACGATCTGGCTGGGGACGCAGTTCACGCTGATCAAGTGGGGCGTGCACCGCGAGTGGGCGACGGTGTGGGGGTTCGTCCTCGGGGTGGGGACGGCGCGGACGCTGCACACGATGTGGATGCTGCGGTCCGAGCGGGCGAGGGCGAAGCAGGTGGAGCAGGCCGTGCGCGTGGGGCCGTAAGAGGCTCACCACGGAGGCAGGGAGGGCGCAGAGAAGAGCAGGAATCGGTCTGGCTCGCGCGGGACCTTCCGGCCTGCCCTGCTTTCCCTCTGTGTTCTCTGTGCCTCTGTGGTGAGCCCGCTGTCAACGCTCCACCGGCACCGGCTGCATGCCGAAGCGTGTGCGGATGAACCAGCGGCCGAAGTAGATCAGCGGCGTTACGGCGACGGCGATGACGAACTTGAGGATGTAGCCCGTCAGGGCCGTGCGGGTGACCCATGCCACGTCGGCCGGGGGCGGGTGGCCCGGGTCGATCATCCGCAGCAGGATGGGCGCGAGCCAGAAGAAGAAGTACGAGATCAGGATGCTGTCGAAGAGTTGGGAGATGATGGTGCTGCCGGTGGCGCGGAGCCAGACCATGCGGCCGCGGGTGAGGCGTTTGAAGACGCCGAAGAGGAAGATGTCCAGCAGCGAACTGAGCAGGAAGGCCGCGAGGCTGCAGACGTACATGAGCGTGGCGGCGCCGAAGATGTTCTCGTAGGCCGCGTCGGTGGCCGTGCCGGGGATTCCCTCGAGCGTGGGGAACTTGCGAGAGAGTTGGATCAGCAGGAACGTGAGGCCGCCCATCGCGAAGCCGATGTACGCCACGCGCCGGGCGCCGCGCTTGCCGTAGTACTCGTTGAGCAGGTCCGTCAGGAGGAACGTGATCGGGAACGGGAGCATCCCGATCGTGTGCTCGACGGTGAACTCGCCGACCAGGGGCAGACGCATCGGGATCGCGAAGACCTTGACCCCGACGATGTTGGCCAGCAGGAGGGCGGTGACGAAGACGGCGGTGAGCCAGAGGTAGACCTTGGCGCGGATGTCCAGCGCGGAAGGATCGGCGGGGACGCGTGCGGTCGGGTCGTCGGGCATCGGGCCTCCGTGGGCGTGAGTCTACCGGCGGTTGCGGGTGGTGGGGGGCGAACAGGCGGCCGCGGCGGCGAGTATCGTGATGGCCCATGTGCGGCATCGCGGGCATCCTGCGCATCCACGAGGCCGGCTCCCCGGCGCCGCCGCCGGAGGTCGCCATCCCGGAGGCGTGGCTCGACGTGCTGGACGAGTCGATCCGCCACCGCGGGCCGGATGGGCAGGGGCGATTCCGCGACCGTGTGGTGCGGGGCGACGGGGCCACCGTAGACGTGGCGCTGGTGCACCGGCGGCTGGCGGTGATCGACCCGGCGGGGGGGCATCAGCCGATGGTCTCGGAGCGGGGCCGTCCGGGCCGCGACGAGGGGTTGGTTGCGGTCGCCTTCAACGGGTGCATCTACAACCACCGCGAGTTGCGGCAGGAACTTCAGCGCGCCGGGCACGAGTTCGCCACAGACCACAGCGACACGGAGGCGCTGATCCACGGGTGGCGGGAGTGGGGACAGGACATGCCGCGCCGCCTGGACGGCATGTTCGCGTTCGCGCTGTGGGACCGGAGGCAGGCCAGCCTTGTCATGGCGCGCGACCTGGCCGGCGAGAAGCCTCTCTACGAAGGGCTCTCGGAGGACGGTCGGCTGTGCGTCTTCTGCAGCACGGTTCCCGCAGTGATTCGCGGCCTGCGTGCCGCGGGGTTCGGCCGCGTGATGGAGATGACCGATCGGGTCCTGCATGAGTGGATCCGGTTCGGATACGGACATCGGCCGCCGATGACGTGGGTGCACGAGGTCGAGCCCGGCGGCGTGCGCCTCGCACGAGGGCCGGAGGGGCGGGAGATCGTGACCATCGGGCGGCGCGAGCCGTTGCCCGAGCGCGACGATCGGCGTCGGCTGTCCGCGGACGACCTCGACCGTCTTCTCGAGCGGGCTGTTGTGGAGCGACTGGAGGCGGACGTGCCGCTGGGCTGTTTTCTGTCCGGCGGCGTGGATTCGTCCCTGATCGCGCATTACGCGAAAAAGGCCGCCGGAACGCTTCGCACATTTACGGTGGCGATGCCGGAGCCGCGATACGACGAGTCCGCGTATGCGGAGGCGGCGGCGCGGCATCTTGGAACGGACCATGTGCCGTTGGCGTGCGAGGTTCGTCCTGCGGAGGATCTGGTTCGGCTGGTCGAGGGGCTCGGCCTTCCGTTCGGCGACAGTTCCTTGCTGCCCGCGGCGTGGCTGAGCCGCGCGGCGAGATCGCACGTCACGGTCTGCCTGAGCGGGGATGGCGGCGACGAACTCTTCGGGGGCTACGAGCGCCACGTGGTCGGTCGTGCGCTCGGGCGGTACCGACGGGTGCTGGCGATGTTCCCCAGCGGGCTGGTGCGAGAGCGGGATCCGAAGTCGCGGGCGTCGAAACTGTCGCGTCTGGCGCGGGCCGCGCGGCATGGGGGCTACGCGGACCTTCGCTCGATCTTCGCGGCCGACGATCTTCGCCGGCTCGGCGTCGGCGTCGATGTTCCGGTGGCGCTGATCGATGACCCGCTGAGAGACGACTTCCTCACGTACCTGCCGCAGGACCTGCTGCGAAAGTCCGACACGGCGTCCATGGCGGTCGCGCTCGAACTGCGAGCACCGTTTCTGGCGCGGTCGGTCGTTCATGCCGCTATGGGAGCCCCGCTGTCCGTGCTCATGCCCCGCGGCCAGCGGAAGGGGCTCCTGCGGCAGGTCGCACGCAAGCACCTCCCGGCCGAGATCGTGGACCGGCCGAAGATGGGGTTTGCGATCCCCA
>CALAFV010000229.1 GCA_937891445.1 uncultured Phycisphaerales bacterium
CGACCTGGGCGCCGTCGGCCCCGACGCGCGTGGCCTTGACCAGCCGCCCGCCCGCCCGCCAGACCGGCCCGAGGCCGCGCAGCGCGGCGCGGAAGTCGGCGGCGGCCTGCGCGACCGTCGGCCCCGACGAGGCCGCGAGTTTCAGATACCCCTCCACCATCTCGGCCCGGTGCTCCGCCACAGGCCGGGTCTCGATGCACGTTGCGCAACGGTGCCCGCCCTCGGAGTCGGTGCACGGGATACGGTGGCCGCGCATGAGGTAGACCTGCGGGCAGATCGTGTGGTAGTTGTGCAGGCTGAAGATCACGCGGGCGCCGGCTCGCCTGGCCCGCTCGACGCAACCAATCGAAAATCCCTCAATGTTGTGCCAGTGAACGACGTCGGGACGGACAATCTCGAAGAACCGGCCGACCTGCTCTTCCAGCGCCGGGGCCGAGACCTCCGCCATCGGCTCCTGGAACTGCCGGATCGACGGCGCCAGCACGGGAGAGTTGATGACCTCGTAGACGCGGATGCCCAGCCAGTCCTCGTGGCGCCGGATTTCGCAGGGCGGGGGCGAGTTCGCCGGCGGCAGGTGTGTCGTGCCCCCGAAGAGGGAGATGACGTCGTGCCCGCGGGCCCGCAGGGCCAGGGCCAGGGCCTGGCAATAGCCGTTGACGCCGCCGCCGTTGGAGGCGCCGTCCCAGATCTTGGCCCAGTTCACAAGGACGATCCGCATGGGAGGGAGGGTACGGCGGCGCGCGGCGTCGGGCGTGCGGAGTGTGGGCGGACCGTCGCAGCGGCGCGGCTGCGACCGATGTTATACGCTACGCGGCATGATCACCCTCAGGTGCGACCGGTGCGATCGGATGCTCGAGGTCGGGGATGACCAGGCCGGCGCCAAGGTGCAGTGCCCCCACTGCGGCGACGTGAACATCGTGCCGCCGCGGCCTGCGGCGGGGGTCGCGGGGGCAGCGGCAGACGGCAATCCGCGGCCGGCCGCGAAGGTGGACCGTGCCGCGGCGATGGGGCTGCCGCCGGACTCCGGGCCGGAGCAGCGCGTGCTGAAACTCAGGCCGGCGATGTTCCGGTCCCGGCCCGCCCTCTTCTCCCTGCTTGCCCTGGGGGCGATCGGCGGCACAGTCGCCGGAGCCGTCTTCGCGATGCGTGGGCAGCCGACGTGGGGGTACCTGTGCGGGGCGGTGGCGCTGGTCGCGCTGATCGCGCTGGGGATCTGGAAGATCAAGACGCTGGGGATGTCGCTGGAGATCACCAACAAGCGGACGATCGCGTCCCGCGGACTGCTCAGCCGCGCCACCAGCGAAGTGCTCCACGACGACATCAAGAACCTCCAGATCACGCAGACCTTCTGGCAGCGCGTCTGGCAGGTCGGGACGGTGGGAATCTCCAGCGCCGGCCAGGACGAGATCGAGATCGTGGCCCACGACATGCCGCGGCCGCACGAGATCAAGCGCGTCATCGACGCGTACCGAGACCGCGTGAACCAGTAGCGTCTGAGCAAGCCCGGAACGCGAAAAGAAAGCGGGCCGGCGCTGTCGAGCCGGCCCGCTGTGGTGTTCATGCCGTTGCGCCGAGCGTTACTCGGACTTCTTCTTGCTGCGGGTCTTCTTCTCGGCCGCGGGCTTCTCCTCCGCGCCCCCCTCCTCGGCGGCTGTTGCCTCGGCCTTCTTCGAGCGGGACTTCTTCGGAGCCGACCCGCCGCCGCTCGACGCGGCAGCGCCCGCCTCCTCCCGCATGACCTTGTTGAACTCCTCCGCGGGCATCTCGGTGATCGCCGCCTTGGCGACGATGGCGTCCATCGTCTTGTGCTCGCGGACCTGCTGGAAGACCTGCCCGATCTGGTTCTGCTGGATCAACTGCGACCGCAACTTGTCGGGCCGCATGTTGTTGGCCAGCGCGATCTGCGCGATGCGAGCGTTCAGTTCGCCCTCGGTCACCTTGATGTCCAACTTCTCGGCGGCGCGATCGAGGATAAAGAACAGTTTCAACTCGCGCACGGCCGCCGCGCTCGACGCCGCGCGCAGTTCCGCGATCTTCTCCTCGATCTGCTGCGCCGGCACGCCGCGGTAGATCATCTCCATCCGCTGGCGGGCCAGGTTCCGCTCCGCCTGCGCGGCGGTCACACGCTCCGGCAGGTCCACCTCGGTGTTGTCCAGCAGGTACCGGGCGACCTGCTGGCGCATCGCCGTCTGCTGCTCGATCTCGACCTGCTGCGCGATGCGCCCCTTGAGGGCCTCGCGGAGCTGGTCCATCGTCTCGAACCCGAAGCGCTGGAGGAGGTGCTCGTCCGTCGCCCGGACGATCCGGTCCACGCGGGCGACCTCGAACGTGATCACCAGGTCCTTGCCGCGAATCTTCTCGTTCTCGTGGTTCTCCGGGCCGACGGCCTTGATCGTCGCCGTCTCACCCGGCTTGGGGAGTTTCAGTTGCGTGGCGAAGTCGTCCACCACGATGCCGAGGATCATGCCCTTGCCCTGCTTCTCGGGCGGCGGGACCTGCACCACGGCGTCCATGATGTCCACGATCACCTCGTCGCCGACCTTCATCACGCCGTGGCCGGTGAGGTAATCGCCGGGCTCGGGGGCCTGACGCTCCTCGAGCGTCCCCTCGTGCAGGCGGAGTTTGTCGATCTCCGCGTCGATCATGTCGTCCTTGACCTCGATCACCGGCTTGCGGACCGGGATCCCCTCGAGGGACGGCAGTTCGAACTCCGGCAGAACCTCAACCTCGACCTCGAAGGACAGCGGCTTGCCGTCCTCCAGTTCGATCTTCTCCAGCCCCTCGCTCACCGGATCGCCGATGACGCGGAGTTTGTGCTCCTCAATCGCCTGGGAGTAAGCCGAGGCGACGAGTTGGTTTTTGGCCTCCTTGCGGACGGCCGTGCCAAACTTTTTCTCGATCAGCCGGCGGGGGGCCCGGCCGCGCCGGAAGCCCGGCAACTCCGCCTCGAGCGTCAGCGTGTCGAGCGAGTTGCCCAGTTGTTCGGCGACGGTCTCGGCCGGAATGGTGATCGAGATCTTCTTGCGGCTGGGGCCGACGTCCTCGATCTTGACGGTGTTGGGGCGCTGCTTGGTCTCTTCGGCGGTGGCCTGGGCCATGGCATCATCTCCGGGGTCCAGAGCGGGGGCCGACAGGGCCGCCGCTCCCCACCCGAGGTTGGAAAGGGGGGAAGTCTACCCATGTGGCCGCGGCACGGCGTTTGTCCGGCTCGACCAGGGCCCGGCGAGCCCACACCGGTTGCGGAGCAGCCGAAAACGTGCCAGAATCCAAGCGCTGCGGGGGAAGAGTCTCGGCGGCTCCGTTCTGGGGCTCGCCTCAAGAAAAGGGAGTGTGACCATGATGGCCCGTGCAACGACGATCGTTCGCGCGGCCGGTCTTTGCGCCGGCCTGACCCTCGCTTCCGTCGCGGCCGCCGGCCCGACGCCGACGTACACCATCCTGTACCGGGATCTCGACGACGTCGCCGGTATCGGCGGCGTGACCTTCATCAACAACCAGGCCGTCAACAATAACGGGGACTGGGTCGCGGAGATCGACACCAACAACCCGGACACGAATGCGAACACCGTCTTCGTAAGGAACTTCCAACTCGTGGCCCGGGAGAACGATCCTGTCCCGCCGGCGGGGGCCACAATCAGCTCGTTCGACTCGACCAACATCAACGCGTCCGGGCACAGCGCGTGGAACCTGTTCCTCAGGAACCTGACGTCGAGCACCGACAGCGGCGTCTACTTCGGAACGAACCTGCTCATTCAGGAGAGCATGATCTCGACCGCCACCGGATTCTCCGACGGCACGCCGTACATCGGGTTCTTCGAGGTGAAACTCAACGACGCCGGCAACCTGCTGGTCATGGCCTCGGTGGACGACCCGGCGATCCCGTCCACCGTTGACCGGGCCCTGGTCCTGCTCACACTCGACAACGGCGCCCTGGTCTCCGAAACCGTGCTCTGGAAGGAAGGCGACTTCCTCCCCGGCCAGACCGAGCCGATCGCCGACTTCGGCACCGGCCCCAACTCCTTCGCCTTCAACAACCTCGGCCAGGCGATGTTCGTCGTCGACCTGGCGGGCAGCACCGCGACCGACGGCGCGATCTATATCGACGACATGCGGATCGCGCAGGAAGGCTCCGCCTCGCCCATCCCCGGCCGCAACTGGGCCACTATTTCGACGTCCGCCAAGGTCCACCTCAACAACAATGGCGGCTACGTCCACACCGGCACGCTCAGCGGCGACACCGCTACCGACACGATCATCATCAGGAACGGCGAGAAGTTCGTCCAGGAGGGCGACACGCACCCGGACATCGACGGCTTCGTCTTCACCAGCTTCGGCACCGGCCCGGTCTACATCTCCGACAACAACGACGTGCTCTGGTTCGGCGACTGGAACGACCCGAACACCGCCGTGGACACCGGCCTGTTCATCAACGACCAACTCCTGCTCCGGGAGAACACGACCACGATCGACGGCAACCTCGTGACCACGATCCGCGGCATCGAAGACGGCTACAGCCTCAGCCCCAACGGCCGCTACGTGCTCGCCCGCGTGGTCCTCAACGGCAACCAGGATGCGCTCGTGCTCATCGACCGCGGCGAGCAGGGCGGCGGCTGCCCCGCCGACTGGGACGGCAACGGCCAGGTCAACTCCACCGACATTTCCGCCTTCCTCACGGCCTGGCTCGACAGCCTCAACAACCAGGACCTCAACGCCGACTTCGACGGCAACCAGGTCGTGAACTCCTCCGACATCAGCGCCTTCCTGACCGCCTGGCTCGACGCGGTGCAGAACGGCTGCTGAGCCTCCCGCTGCCCGCACCGGTTCCGGAAAATCACAACGGAGCCCGCGCAGATGCGCGGGCTCCGTTGCATTCCGGACACGCGACCGACCGCTGTGCGGTCAGCGGTTCCCACCACCCTGGCTGCCGCCGCGATTCTGCTCACCGGGACGGTTGGCCATGCCCTGCCCACCCTGGCCGCCCATCTTGTTGCGCTCCACGTCGCGGCCGGCGATCTCCTCGTCCTGCTTGTTCTGGACGCCCTGCTGCTGGCCCTGGCGGCCGGGGACACCCTGCTGGCCCTGTTGCCCCTGCTGCAGCCCGCCGCGCTGCTGCTGCCCGCCCTGGCCCTGCATGCCGCCCTGACCGCCCTGCTTGCCCTGGTCCTTCTCGTGCTCGTGACCCATGCTGCACTCCTTGCGCAAATCGCCGGACGGCCCGCGCCGCCCCGGCTTCGGCCGGGGCGTCCGCGCCACGCGGCGCTGAACAACGCAACGGTCCGCACCGGGCGCTGCATGCTTCCTCCGCCGCAGCGCACCGCCCGGCACGGCGCGGCCGAACCACACGAACCTAGCGGCGCCGGGCGATGAAATCCCGATCGCTGGGCGTTGACCGGGCGCTGCCACGCGAGCGCACGGGGCGTGGCGATCCCTCAAGTCCGTGTGTGGCCGCTCCCGGCCTCGCCCGGGCTCCCCGGGGTTGTCGCCGCGCCGCGAACTTGGCTACGCTCGGATCCGCCGCGCACACAAGCATGACGCGGCGCGGGAATAGCCATGGCCAAGCGAACCAAGCGAGCATCGAAAAAACCAGGGGCAAAGCGCGGCGCCGGGGGAGGGGGCGGCTCGAAGGCCGCCCAGCGTCGCAAGGTTGCCGGCGCAACCTCGCTCGACGACCTGCGGGTGGCCATCGACGCCGTGGACCGCCGACTCATCGAACTGCTCAACGAGCGATCCCGCCTCGTCGTCGAGGTCGGCCGCGTCAAGCGAGCCGCCGGGATCCCGATCTACGCCCCCCACCGCGAGTCGGAGGTCATCGATCGGATGATCGCCCTCAACAAGGGCCCGCTGCCGGCCCGGGCCATCGAGGGGATCTATCGCGAGATCATGAGCGGCTCGTTCGCCCTCGAGCAGCCGCTGCGCATCGCCTACCTCGGCCCGCCGGGGAGTTTCTCTCACCTGGCCGCCGTGCGTCACTTCGGCTCCAGCGTCGCCCACCAGGGCGTCGGCGACGTCGCCGGCGTCTTCACCGAGGTTGAGCGCGGGCACATGGACTACGGCCTGGTGCCGATCGAGAACTCCCTGCACGGCGGGATCGTCGAAACCCTGGATTCCTTCATGGCCGCGGCAAAGCGGTCCTCCCCCGTTCGCATCTACGCGGAGGTTCAACTGGAGGTCCACCACGCCCTGCTCGGGCTCTGCGACCCGGCGGACGTGCGGCAGATCTACAGCAAGCCCGAGGTCTTCAGCCAGTGCCGCCACTGGCTCGCCGGGCAATACCCCCGTGCGGAACTGATCCCCACGCCCAGTTCCAGCCGCGCGGTGCAGGCCGTCAAGGAGATGGGCGAGCAGGCCCAGAAGGAGGGTCGGCCGATGCCCCCCGTCGCGGCCATCGGCTCGACGCTGGCCGCGGAGTTGTACGGCGTGCACGTGCTCTTCGACGAGATCGAGGACAGCCCCGGCAACGTCACGCGCTTCTTCGTCATCGGCCGCCACACCGCCCAGCGCAGCGGCGACGACAAGACCAGCGTCATGTTCACCACGCTCGACAAGCCCGGCGCCCTGGTTGAGGTCCTCGCCGAGTTCCAGAAGGCCGGCGTGAACCTGACGCACATCGACAAGCGCCCCAGCGGCCGCAACAACTGGACGTACACGTTCTTCATCGACGCCCAGGGGCACGAGTCGGACCCGGCCGTCGCCGCGGCGCTCGCCGGCGCGCGGGCGCACTGCCAGGAACTGGTCACGCTGGGCAGTTACCCCCGCAGCAAGCGGATCCTCTAGAAACCAGAAGGGCCCGCGCCGGATGGCGCGGGCCCCTTCGTCATGCACGCTGTGCCTTAGCCTCAGCGCCGGCGACGACCGGCGATCAGACCGCCAAGGCCCAGCAGCGCGGCAGCACCCGGCGCCGGGATCAGGGTCGCGTTGAACTGCACGTTGTCGAAACGGTTGTTCCCCGCGGCCGACGTCGCACCGTCCAGCGTGATCCGGATGAACACGGTGGAGGCGTTGTCCAGGGCGTCAACCGACGAGAGGTCCCGCGTGACCAGGAAGAACGACGTCGGCCGCCCGTCCCATGCCGGGCCGAAGTCCGTGAACGTCACGCCGTCGGTGGACCACGACAGTTGGTTGTTGTTGAACCCGGTCGCGGTGCCGCGCGTCGCGAACGTGACGACCAGGTCCTGGTACCCGGTCATGTCGATCCCGAACGTGAACGACTGGCCGTTGGAGATCACGTCGCCGCCGCCGCCGATCCCGCCCGTGATCGTCAGGGCGCCGCCGCTGGCATCGCCGCCGATGGCGTTGAGCGTGGTGCCGGCGAACGTGCCGGCGTTGCCGTCGGCCGTGCCGTCGGACACCGTGTTGAGCGTGATGCCGCTGCTGAACGTCAGCGTCCCCGAGCCGGCGTCCGGAGCCAGCGACTCGAGCACGCCGAGCTGCCCGCTGCTGGAGTTGGGCGTTGAGGCGTTGAAGTTCCAGTACGCGATCAGGTCGGCGCCTGCGGGAGCGGCACAAGCCAGCGCAACGGCGAGAGCGAGCGGAGCCTTGTTCATCACTCTTCTCCTGTGATTGAGTGTGCTTCCGGGTCGCCGACCCCCACCCGGGGACCGGCGCGGTGCATCTTCGGGACCGCAGGGTACCGAGCGCGGGCGACGGGCGTCGAACCCAGGCGCGCCAAGATTCCAACAAGTCGCGGGCCGGCTGCCGCGCGGCCGTTTGCCCGGCTTGCCCGTCTTACCCCATCCTCCGCCCCTCGACTCCGCCATCGGACCCGGTACGGAAAGGGTTCGATGGATCACCTTGGGTCCGCCGCCCGAGACACCGTGCCCGAAACGAAAGAAGCCCCCGCGCGGCGGCGGGGGCTCCGGGATGATCTCCTGTCGCGGCCGAGGGGCTCAGCCGTGCTTCCGCTCGAAGTCGCGCATGAACTGGGCCAGGGCCTCGCACCCGGCGCGGGGGAAGGCGTTGTACGTGCTGGCCCGCATGCCGCCCGTCGAGCGGTGGCCCTTGAGGCCGTCGAGCCCCGCGGCCTTGGCCTCCTTGACGAACTGCTCATCGAGCTGCTCACTCGGCGTGCGGAACGTGATGTTCATCAGCGACCGGGCCGCCTTGTCCGCGTGGCCGCGGTAGAACTTCGACGAATCCAGCACGTCGTAGATGATCGCGGCCTTCTCCTGGTTGCGCTTCTGCATCGCCGCCAGGCCGCCCTGGCTCTTGATCCACTTGAAGACCAGCCCCGTGGCGTACACCGCGAACACCGGCGGCGTGTTGTGCCGCGAGCCGTCCTTCGCGTGCACGCGGTACTGCAGCATGGTCGGCACATCCTTGGGGCACCGCTCCAGCAGGTCCTCACGGATGATCACAACCGTGCACCCGGCCGGACCGAGGTTCTTCTGCGCGCCCGCGTAGATCAGGCCGTACTTCGTCACGTCGATCGGCCGCGAGTAGATGTCGCTCGACGCGTCGCACACCGACACCACGCCCTCCGGAATCGGCGGCTCGGACGGCCACTCGGTGCCGAAGATGGTGTTGTTGCTCGTCCAGTGCACGTACGCCGGGTTGGCCGAAAAGTTGAACTTGTCGGGGATGTAGCAGTGGTTGCGGTCCTCGCTCGTCGCCGCGACATGCGCCTCGCCGCCGAGCCCGGGCAGCAGTTTCTTCCCCTCGTCGAAGCTCTTCTGCGCCCAGTACCCGCTGATGATGTAATCGGCGGTCTTCCACTGGCCCCCCTTGGGGAACAGGTTCATCGGGACCATGTGGTTCTGGCTCGTCGCGCCGCCGGTGAGGAACAGGACCTTGTAGTTGGCGGGAATGTTGCCGACCTCGCGGCAGTCACGCTCGGCCTCCTCCCACACCCTGTCCACCACCTTGCCGCGGTGGGAATGCTCGAGGATGCCGATCCCCGAGCCGGCGATGTCCCAGACGTCGGCCTGAATCTGACGCAGGACCTCGTCGGGCAGAACGCCGGGACCGGCGGAGAAGTTGAAAATCCGCTTGGAAGCGGCGTTGACGGCGGCGGACACGGGAGCGGACGCGGTGAGGGTCATGGGGAACTCCTGCTGCTCGAATCCAAAGAGGACAATAGGACCGCTCTGCGCGGTTTGGTCGCCGCGGCCGGCCGGCGCGTACCCCGACCGGCCCGGTACAGGCCGCGGAGCAGCCTCCGGCTCAGTTCACCCGGTTCTCGGCCCGGCCCGTCTCGCGGAACACCTTCACAATGCGAACGACCTCGTCGGCCACGGCGTTCTGCGCCTGGTCCGTCGAAGCGCCGACGTGGTGCGTCATGTACACGCCGGGCAGCGACGCCAGCGCCGTCGTCCACGCCGTCTTCCCCTCCGACGGCTCGTTCGCGAACACGTCCAGCCCCGCGCGGATGCCCTTGCTCTTGATCGCCTCGGCCAGCGCCGCCTCGTCCACGACGCTCCCGCGCGACGTGTTGATGAAGTACGCCCCGGGCTTCATCGCGCCGAAGAACGCCGCGTCGCACATGCGTTCCGACTCCGGCGTCGCCGCGACGTGCAGGCTCACCGCGTCGCACCGCGGCAGCATCGCCATCAGGTCCTCGCGCGACGAGCCGCCGTACTCCACGCCCAGGTCATCCGCCCGCTCCTTCGTCATCCGCAGCGAGTGCGCGATCACCTTCATCTCGAACGCCTTGGCGCGCTGCACGACCGCGCGCCCGATCGCCCCCACGCCGATCACCCCCAGCGTGAGCCCCTTGAGGCCCCGGGCCTTGGCGTACTCCTTCTTGTTCCACCCGGCGCCGGAGCGCAGGTCAGCCGTCTGGTCCGGGATGCGACGGTCGCAGCACAGCAGCAGCCCGAAGACCAGTTCCGCCACCGCCACGGCGTTCATCCCGGGGCAGTTGCACACGGCGATCCCCTTCGCCGTCGCCGCGGGGAGGTCGATGTTGTCGTACCCCGCCCCCGCGCGGATGATCAGCCGCAGGCTCTTGCCCGCCTCGATCGCCGGCGGCCGCACCTTCTTGGAGCGGACCACCAGGACCGTTGGGTCGACCTTCGCGACGGCGTCGGGGAGCGTCTCGGGCGTCAGCGCGGGGTCGGACACGACCTCGCACCCCAGCGCGGCAAGGCCGTCGCGGCCGGACTGTTCGAACGAATCGGCGATCAGGATCTTCACAGGTCTGCTCCGAATGGTGTGGTGCGGCGCGATTCTAGATCCCGCGCCGGCCAAAAAAGAAATGCCCCCGCGTCGCGGGGGCGTTGTGAGTCGGAGCAGGCAAGACAATCACGGGAGACGCACGTTGACCTCGGAGCCGCCGAAGTCAACACCGCGGAGCCCGCCCTTGGTGTACTGCCACCGGGCGAGCAGGTTCCCGTCCGAGGGAGCGCCGCTGAGCGTGGGCGACTCCCACAGCGCCGGCGTATAGGTGATGCGGGCAAACGTGTTCGGGTTGTACGGGAGAGCGCCGCGGTTCGCGTCCAGCACCTTCCGGGTCACGAGCGAGCCGTCGAAGAACAGCAGCGGCTGCCGCCCCGCGGGGTACGCGTAGAAGAACTGGCGCTTCGAGAAGTGCCGGTTCTGCTGGTCGAACATGTGCACCTTCTGCGACGGGAAGGCGATGTCGCTCATCTTCCGGTTGCCCAGCCGGACGTTCCCGCCGATCGTGTACGTGTTGTGGTCCTGCCCCGGCACCTGATAGATGACCTGATCCTGGGTGCCGTAGTCGGGCGAGAACGAGGCAGGGACGACCTGGTACGACGAACTGAAGGGCCAGCGCTTGTTGTCGTTCGACACCGGCATGGGGCGCTCGCCGGCGCTCAAGGCCTCGTAGCCCTCAAACGGATCGCGCTGCCACAGATTCCGGGCATGGTCCTCGGCGCAGACCACCATCTTCTCGGGGAGCCGCTGCTGGAGGTAGTCGTTCAGCACCAGGTGCGAGTACAGGATGTGCGGGATCCAGTTCTGCGGCGGGGGGCCGAACCACCCGTCGTCCCGGCCGGTCCGCTCGATGAGAATCCTCCACGCCTGCTGCGCCGCCAGCGCGACGGTCCCCTCAAAGTCACCCCCCTCCGAGAACGAGAAGATCCGCTCCTGGAAGTCCGCCGCATACCCCGCCGTCGCGAGCGTGTGCTGGCGGATGTTGCTCTCGCAGACTGTCTTGCGGGCGAGTTTGCGGGCCTCAGCCAGGGCCGGGAGCAGGATGCCGACCAGCAGGGCGATGATCGCGATCACCACCAGCAACTCGATCAACGTGAATGCGCATCGACGCTTCAGGGGCCGTCCGAGAATCATGAGCGCGTCTCCAACGTGGGCGCCGCAGAACGCGGCTGCCTCTTGAGAAGATGAAACGGGGCCAACCCTACCCGTTGCAACTCAGAAAGTCCAACCGCCAGATTCCCCCTCCCCGGCGTCGAAGAGCTCGACGCCTCACGGTACGAAGGGGCTGTAGTGATGGATGCAGCATCGACGGATTTTTGATGCCAGAATACCGCGATCCCGCTAAAGGGCCACTGAGAGCCGGGCTTGGCTCCGGCGGGCCGGGAGAATCCCGCGGAACCCCGCCAACGCATCGGAAGCAGAATGTTCGGGGGCAGTGAGAATCGACTCCGCTTCCTCAATCCCCTGCTCCCCCGGCTGCGCCAGCAGCCTCGCGACCTCCTCCGCCCCGGGCGAGATCGCTCCAACCTCAGGCGTATCAGATGTTTGTGTTCGATCCGCCTCGTCGGGCGGCGCTGCGGGTTCCGGTAAGCCGTCGTCGGACTCCGGGCTGGCCGAGGGAGCCGACGGCCCCGTCGGCGCGACCGACGAACCGGCAGCCGGCGCATTTCCTGTCGGTTCCTGTGGAACCTGCTGTGGCGCCGGCCCCGACCAGTTCACCGCCAGCGCCAGGAGCGCCGTGAGCCCCGCCGCCCCCAAGGCAACGCTGACCCACACCAGCGTCCCATCCCGCCGCCGCCGACCTGCCCCGGCCGACCCGGCAACCCGCCCCAACGCCGGCGTCAGCAGTTCCGGCGGAAGCACGGCGGCAGGCGACCCCACCAGCGGAGCAGCCTGCGCCGCCACCGGCGCGGCCGCCGCCGGCGCCAGCGGCGTGGGCATCGCCGACGCCGCGATGATCTCCGGTGAGGTGTGACCCGGAAGCAGGTGTACCGGCGCCAGTCCCAGGTGCTGCCGGTCCTCGACGTGCACGAAATCAGCCCCACACGCGCGGCACGCGCGGTCGTCCGCCGCGGCCGGTGCATGGCAGTTATGACACTCCCCCAGCAGGTGCGCAACGCCCGGCGTGTTGCGTGCAAACGTCCAGAACTGCCGCGTCGTCGGCCCGCGCAGCACCGTCTCCGGCCCCACCTTCCCGCGACGGATCAGCGCACAGAGCGTGTCGAACGAGCACCCGGGCCGAAACGGGTTCGTCTCATCGCGGATGAACCACGGCCCCATTGAGTTCTGCGACGCCTGCCGCGACAGCGGGTCGAAGTACCCGCGGCACGACTCGCAACGGCTCGTGTTCAGTGACAGGTGCCCGCAGTATGGACACAGGACCGCCTTGGGGATCGGCGTCGGGCCTGATTGCTGGGCAGGGTCGCCGGTCGATCCTCCGGCTTGCGGCGCGGCCTGCATCGCGTTGGTAGGCATGGTGGGTTCTCGCGGCGCGGCCGCTGGGCAGCCCTCGGCCTCCCTATGCCCCGCGGGGTAACCGACGGGGCGTGGGTATCGTACGGACATGCCTTCAGCAACTCTGTACGGACGCTTACCTCGCGGGTTCCGCCGCTCCCCGCACGCCGCAGCGGTCGCGGCAGC
>CALAFV010000230.1 GCA_937891445.1 uncultured Phycisphaerales bacterium
TCCTTCATCGCCTCGTAAGGCGCGTTGGAGATGTCGCCGCCGTCTCCGTCGTCGCGGCCGCGCAGGCCGCGTGGGCCCAGCCGATCGAGATCCTTCCGGATGACGGCGGTCCGGAGTCGCGCTTCGGGTATGCCGTCGCGATGGACGACCAGCGCATGCTGGTGGGGAGGCTCAACGACAGCAGCGCCGGGATGTTCGCCGGGTCGGCGTACGTCTTCCGCCGCGAGGGCGACCAGTGGGTCCAGGAGGCCAAACTCCTGGACCCCGTGCCCGTGCTGACGGGGCATGTCGGGACGTCCGTCAGCATCGCGGGCGATGTGGCCGTGGTCGGCGCGCGCGACGAGGCGCAGACGAACCTCATCGGCGCGGCGCTGGTCTTCCGGCGCAGCGGGACGAGTTGGACGCACGAGATCACGCTGCGCCCGCCGGACGTTGCTTCGCCGTCGGACGGGTTCGGGTACTACGCGTTCGGGCACGCCGTAGCGACCGACGGGGACCGCATCGTGGTCGCGATGCCGCAGGACGACATCGCGTGCCCCGAGGATCCGCTGTGCAACTCCGGCTCGGCGTACGTCTTCCGGTACGACGAGGGGTGGGTGATGGAGCAGAAACTGATCCCATCCGACCCGCAGCGCCTTGCCCACTTCGGGCGCGCCGTGGCCATGAGCGGCGACCGCATCGTCGTGGGCGCGATGCAGGCCGACAGCACGGCGGGGGCGGTGTACGTGTTCCGGCTCCAGGAAGGGACGTGGGTGGAGGAGGCCAAACTCCTCAACCCCGACGCCGAGGCGAGCGTGGTGACGCAGTTCGGCGAGGCGGTGGCGATCGACGGCGACCTCATCGCGGTCGGCGCGCCGGGGGAGAACCACGTCGGGTCGTACGCCGGCGCGGTGTACGTCTATCGGCTCGGCGCGGGAGGCTGGACGCTGGAGGAGAAACTGGTCGCGGAGGACGCCGAGCAGTTGCAGTTCCTCGGGCAGTCGGTCGCGGTCTCCGGCGGGCGCGTGCTCGCCGGGGCGCCGTGGGACAACCGCTCGGGAACGATGTTCCGCGCCGGCGCGGCGTACCTCTTCGAGCACGGTCCCTCCGGCTGGACGCAGCGGGAGAAACTCACCGATCCCAACGGCCAGAACGAGGACTACCTCGGCTGGACCGTGGCCTGCCGCGGCGACACGGCGATGGTGGGCGCGCAGCTCGCCAACCGGCCCGATCTTGACTGCGGCGTGGTGCTGGCGTTCGCGCTCGGCGGGACTGCGTGCCCGGCGGACTGGGACGGCAGCGGATCGATCACCTCGAGCGACATCTCCGCGTTCCTGACCGCATGGCTCGGGAGCATCCAGAACGGTGACCTTGTCGCCGACTTCAACGGCGACGCCACCGTGAACTCCAGCGACATCAGCGCGTTCCTGACGGCGTGGTTGCAGGCCGTGCAGGAGGGGTGCTGAGCGAGGGCGTTCGCGGCGGGTAGTTGCCGCTCGCGCTGATCGGCAGCCGGCGGAGCAGGCGGCGTGTCCGGAGTGCGGGCTGGGCGGCACCGAAACGGCGAGGGCGTGAGGCACTGGCTTACTACGCGGCACCAGCGCGACGCGCGACCGGCCGTTACCTCTGATCCCCGAGCGGCTGTGCCAGGCCGATGAGGAGCCCTTCGGGGCCGCGGATGTAGCAGAGGCGGTAGGCGTTTTCGTACTGGACAACTTCGCCGACGAGTTGCGCGCCGACTGTGCGGAGTCTGGCGAGTGTGTCGTCGATGTCGCTCACCGTGAACATCGCGCGCAGGTAGCCGAGGGCATTGACCGGGGCCGTGCGGTGGTCGGCGACGACGGGCGGGGAGAGGAAGCGCGAGAGTTCCAGGCGGCTGTGGCCGTCGGGCGTGACCATCATCGCGATCTCGACGCGCTGTTCGCCCAGCCCCGTGACGCGCCCGGCCCACTGGCCTTCGACCATGCCCCGCCACTGGAGGCTCAGGCCCAGTTCGGTGAAGAAGGCGATGGCATCGTCGAGGGATTCCACCACGATGCCGACGTTGTCCATCCGCAGCAGTTCGCTCTTGGGCATGTTCGTGGCCGCATCGTGGTGATGGTGAAACTTCGGGTCCGCGCGGGCGGAGCGGCAGTATACGGCCTGGCCATGAGGACTCATTTCGCCGTGCGCAGGACGGCGGCGCCAGGCGGACTTGGAGCGCATGATTCGCATCACCGATCGTGCAGATGTTTCTTGCACGGGCCGGGCGGATATCGAGGAGTGGAGATCGCTCGGTGGCGGTGATATGTGTGTCGTGGAATGATTCCAAGTCTGACGCGATGGGGCCGCGAATACCGCGCGCTTGCGTGTGGTGTCCGCGCTCCATGCCCACGCGGGGGGCAGGTGGCGGGTCACAGAGCCCGGATGGCCCTCACCGATGGCGTTACGCCGTTGGTCCGGGGTGGGATACGCCCCCGACGGGCGGGTGGGGAGAGCCCATCAATCGACCTGGGAGACCTGAGGGAGGGCCACGAGGTCGAGCGTGTCGATGTTGGTTTCGAAACGGAAGTTGGACGGGGCGCCGGTGCGGTTGGCGAAGAAGACCTTGAGTTCGTGCGTCCGGCCGTCCTCGAGCCACGGGAGCCGGGACAGGTCGATCCGCTGGGTCATCGCGGGCATGCCGCGTCCGTGCACCGCTCCGGCCATGTAGTCCTCCCGCAACTGCTCGTAGCCCGCGGGCGGCGCGCCGTGGTGGTACACGGTGAGTTCGTAGATCATCTTGCTGGTCACGGTGTCGTAGATGCGGACGCTGAACGCGCCGGCCCGGTTGGCCACGTCCTTCTGGCTGTCCTTGGGCGTGGTGTGCGCCATGAGCGCCAGTTCGCGGAAGTCGATGCGGAGTTGCGTCAGTTCGCTGCGGATGAACACCCGGTCCAGCCCCTCCATCACCCAGTCGGACGCCTGATCGGACCCGGCCGCGAACGAGTAGATGCCCCACCCGCCGTTGTCCGTGTTGAAGAACTGGACGCGCAGCGGGTTCGGGTAGTTGAGCGGCACGATGTCATCAAGCAGCAGGCGGTCGTCGTTGGCGATATCGACCCAGGTCACGTCGTACTCGTCGTCGTACTCGTGCTTGTGGTACTTCTGCTTGTCCGTGGGCCCGTTGAACACGTCCACGTCGAAGTGGCCGCCCACAAGGCCGCGATCGGAACTGTCGGACCCGAGCCCGCCGCCGCCGTCGATCACCAGTTTGCCGTCGATGTACACGAACACTTCTGCCCCGGTGGCCACGTTGATGTACCAGTCTTTCCCGGAATCATGGATGAAGGTGGTGTCGATCGCGGCGGTGTAGTCGAAGTCGTTGTGGCCCGCGAAGGCGTCGAGCGAGCCGTCGAAGACGTATGTGTTCCCTGTCCGGGTCAGCACCATCGAACTGCGGTGCTCGGTGTTGACGCCCGCGACGGGCCGGAACCACTGGCCGAACGTCTGCGAGGACGTGATCGCCCCTCCGTCGGTGGTGCTCATGGAGCCGGCGGTCCCCCCCGGAGCGGGCTCGATGTACGGGACCGGCCGCATGATCGGGTTGCCGAGCGCGTCCGTCCAATCGGCCGTGACCTTGCGGCCGGTCGTGGCCATGACCGGCCGACCGTTGACGTCGAGCGTTTCGCTGGGGATCGCCGCGTAGCGCCCCTGACCGTCGGCCGCGTAGAGCCCGAAGTCCGGGTGAGACTCGTCGAAGTCGCGCACGATGACCCCGAGCGAGACGGACGATCTCGCCCGATAGGATTCGTATGGATCGCTTCCCGCGCTCGCGGCCGGCACGAACGACACCCTGAGAGCGGCGCCCGCGCCGACGATCAGGCCGATCACCGTCAAGGTTCCGATAGACTTTGATCGCACGTGAGGCTCCCTGTGGGCCCGCTGGCGCTCGCTGTACCGATTCCGCGGGTAGTGCTATCTCGGTTCACCGGCCCCGGACGGCAACCGGCCCATTCATGGGTTGAATCGCAAACCAATCGACGGGCGGCTCAGCCGATGCATCTTGCCGGAGTTGACGCCCACGTGTTATCCGGCCGTTCGCGGCCCGGCACACGGCGGTGGGGTGAGTGTCGTCGGGCACACGCGCCAAGGGCGGCCGGTCGGCATCGGGCGATACCGGTGCACGAGGCACGCGGAGCACTGACTCATCAAGGCTGAGGGGGCGACGCGGCATGCGGCGCGCCGGTGATCGGCTGCGTCAGCGTCGCGATCCTGTTCCAGCAGACCTCGGTTTGTCTGCGGCGGCTGAAGAGGCAGAGAGCAGGTGATGAATGCTCTGTGTGCGGATATCCGCGATCGCTTGGGTCCCCCTCATATGCGAGTCTCGGTGAGGACCGCCAAGTCCTCAAGTCTGAGGGG
>CALAFV010000231.1 GCA_937891445.1 uncultured Phycisphaerales bacterium
GGGCCGTGGTGGCCGCCGGCACCGCCACGCCGACGAGCCACGCGAGGAAGAAGGCCTGGAACGCGATCGTGACCACCGAGAAGACCAGGCACATCCCCGCGTGGGTTCGCACGAACCGCTCACTGTCGCCGCGGCGGGCGAGGACCCATCCCATGATCGCCGCGCCGATCACGTTGGGAACGGCGAAGGCGGCGAACGACACCGGCCCGTAATCGCGGGCCAGCAGCACCGGCAGGAACATCCCGATGCACCACGTCCACGAGGCAGCGAGATATGCGGCCCATAGAAGGACCATGGCCGCGGGCCGGGGCTGGTTGGGCGCGTCGGTCATCTTCGCGGCGGAGCGCGGGGGAGAGAGGGGAATCAGGCGACGGCGCGGCCGGCGGCAGCCTTGCGCTCGGCGCGGGCCTTCTGGTGCGTCTTGGGCGTCACGTGGAACGTGGCGGTGCAGCGCCCGACGCGCCGGTCCCTGGCCCCGGGCTTCTTGATCTGCTGGATGATGTCCATGTCCACCGTGATGTTGAACTCGCGCCCCGTCGCGACCAGTTCGTCGATGTCCTCACGCGGGTTGATGCGGTAGATCGCGGGGCCGAAGCACGGGCGGAGGAACTTGTACTCCAGGTGCTTGCAGACGACCGTGTAGTCCCCGCCGCAGACGCCGAAGACATACATGCCGCCCGCGATCTCGCTGTTGGCCAGCAGCGCTGCGCCGGCCATGGCGTTGTACCAGTTCCGGTTGAAGCGACGGAACGGGAGGACGGCCATGAACGTCTTGGCGTCGATCCGCTTCATGCGGATGCCGCTCTTGGCCGCGATGGGGAGCCAGATCAGGGAGCAGACCCGGTGCCAGAAGTTGTTCCGGGTGGAGAGGCGCGAGATGTAGGCCTCGACCCGATCCAGGAACCGCTTCCGCGGCGGCGGCGCCGGCTCGGCGATGCACTCAAGGTCCGATGCGTCGTCCTGGATCCGCGAGCCGGCTGCCTGCTCAGCAGGCGTGCCCGCCGCGTGGGCCGTGCCGTTTTCGTACTTGGCCTGGCCGTTGAGCCCGTGCCCGGCGCCGTTGCGGTCGGCGCCGCTCGCGAACCCCGGGTCCGAGGCCACCTCGATGGTTTGCGTGGCGGTTGCGGGTGCGGACGGGACGTTCACGCTCAGCGGGCTCCGGGGCTGGATACGGTGGGTCAGAAGGAAAGGCCGGGATGATAGCCTCTGAGGGGTCCCTTCCGTGTACCGGTCTGTACCTGTCCGGGGGCGTCGGGGTTCGGATTGGCCCCCTGTTTTGCTCCGATTCGCGCCTTTACAACGTCGGCTCGGCCGCTGCGGCAAGTTCAAACCAACCCCGGTCGGTCGCCCGGACGGTCTGGACGGGGTTCCCCGGTTCGTGGTCCAGAACGAGGGTCCAGGACTCCGCGGCCGCGGCCTCGAGGAACCACCGCCTCGTGACCATGCTCGTGTACGGTTCGACGTCGTAGGCGAGGTTGTACGCCGCGCCGAGGTGGTTCACGGTGGGCATGACGTCGGGCGTGAAGACGACCGTCCGCCCGGCCGTGTCGGTGAACTTGATGGCCTGTTGCCCCCACGTATGCCCTGGGACGAGGAAGACGCTGATCCCGCCTCCGGGCCAGAGCGGCGTCTCCCGAAGCGACACCGGCGTCGGCGGGGTCTCGTCGCGGCCGGGGGTGTACCCCGGCGGGAACGGCCGCGGCGAGTTCACGGTGCGGATCTGCTCGCGGATGGGCTCGAGGTGATCCGGGAAGTACGTGCGGGTCATCACGGACCGGTTCGCGATGGCGTCCTCCCATTCTCGCTGCTGGACGTACACGGCGGCGTTGGGGAAGGTGCGCTTGACGGCGTGATCGCCGCGTGAGGAGCCGAAGGTGGAGGCGGGGCCGGTCCAGTCCGGCGTCTCGCCGGGACGGGCCAGACGGGTCAGGCCGCCGGCGTGGTCGAAGTGCAGGTGGGTGACGACGACCGCGCCGACGTCTTCGGGGCGGCAGTCGGCGTCATGCAGGGCGTCGAGGATGGACCGGTCCTCGAGGGCGAAGAGGTCGCGGTTCTTCGGGTCGAGTTTGTTGCCGGTGCCGGTCTCGATGACGACGAGTTTCGGGCCCGGCCCGTCGCCGTCGCGCTCCAGCAGGAGGCAGTTGTGGTGGACGGGGATGCGCCCGCGGTCGTCGGGGGTGACGGCGCGGGTCCAGACCGTCCGGGGGATGAGGCCGAACATGGAGCCGCCGTCGAGCCGGAAGGAGCCGGCGCGGAGGAGACGCCAGCGGTAGCGGGGGGGAGGGGTGGGGGTGCGATCTTCGGGCATGATGGCGGAGGGTACCCGCGACGGGCCGGTGCGTCCGGCTGGAGGCCGTACGATCGGCACGTGACCGGCGCGGGAGCGACGAGCGTTGACGCGGGGGCGATCGAGCGGATGCTCCGCGCGAGCCTGGAGTGGTACGCGCACACCGCGCAGCGCGTGCGGCCCGGCGGGCCGGTGCGGATGCTCAGGACCGGCGGCGTGGTAGCGATGGACAACGGGCGGGAGAGTCACCGCAGCCGCGTGGTGGGGCTGGGGCTTGAGGGACCGGCCGACGAAGCCGAGTTCGAGGCGGTGGACGCCTTCTTCGCGGAGACGGGGAGCGCGTACAACGTCGAGGTTGCGCCGTGTACCGATGCCGGCGCGGCCGCTTTGCTCGCAGCGCGGGGGCTGATCGAGCAGCCGCCGATCACGGTGCTGACCCGCGTGCTCTCGCCCGGCCCCGCCGCGCCGACGGAGTGGGCCGGCGGGCGCATCAGGCGGGCAGGGGTCGATGATGCGCCAGGCGTGGCACGCGTGTTCGCGCGGGGGTTCGGCGGGCACGCGGAGCCCAACGACGAGGACCTCCTTGCGGCGGCGGTCGCGGTGGCGACGCCCTCGACGGCGGTGTTCATCGCCCTTTGCGGCGATGAGCCGGTGGCGTGCGGGGCCGTGCAGGCCCACGGTTCGCTCGCGCTGATCTTCGCTGGCGGCACCGTGCCGGAGGCGCGACGACTCGGGGCGCACCGTGCGCTGGTGGCCGCGCGGCTCGCGTGGGCCGCGGAGATGGGGTGCAGCACCGTGGTGGTCCAGATGGCTCGGGGAGCGCCGTCGGCGGCGAACCTGCGCAGGGCGGGGTTCGAGCCGGCGTACCAGCGCCGACCGTTCAAGCGAGCGGCGCGGGAGCCCGGCGGCGGCGTTTGAGCCCCGGGACGCACGTGGCGCGACCACCGCGTTGTCTTCCCAGAGTTCGAAGGGCGAGATGATCTCACCCCGGACGCGCAGGGGTGGCGACGCTGCCTTGGGCGCGGCGGCGCGGGGTGCAGGCCGCGCTCATGTGGCGGCGGCTGGCCCATGCGGCCACGCGCGGGGCAGACCTGGCCGTCGTGCACAGCCGGCCGGGGACGGACAGCGAGCGGAACATCCAGCGGGCGGGATTCGGCCTGGCGTACACGAAACTGGTTGTTGATGCGCCGGCGTGAGGCACGGGGCGCTCCCGATCGGCTAGGATCGGAAGAGGCTGCGCAGCCACGCCGCGTCTTCGGCGGACATCGGCTCGTCCGTCGCGGCCCGCAGGTTCGCCTTCGCCTGACGTTCGTTGCGGAAGCCGGGGATCGCGGAGCACACGTTCGGGTGCGAGAGGACCCAGCGCGAGGCGACGGATGACAGGGTCTCGACGTCGGGGACGCCGGGACGGCCGAAACGGGCCTTGACCTTCTGGAGTTTCTCGTGGACCTCGCGCAGGGTTTGGGGGTTGAAGTCCTTGCGACCGGCGCGGTACTCGCCCTCGCCGAACTTCGGCGGGTTGTCGGGGTCGAACTTGTCGAGCAGGATCCCCTGGTCCAGCGGGCCGAAGGCGACGAACGTGCACCCGTACTCGTTCATCAGCCGCTGAAGCGGCGAGCCCTCGCGGATGAAGTCGTCGTAGCGAAGGTTGGCCTTGTTCTGGAGCACATCGGGCTTGAGCACGGGGACGGCCCGCTCGAAGTCCTCGAACGTGTATGCGGACTGGCCGACGGCCCGCACCTTGCCCTCTTTCACCAGTTCGTGCATCGTGCCCGCGGCTTCGTGGAGGTAGTCGTGCGGCTGGCCGTCGTAGCCCGGGCCGATGTACGTTCCGTGGTGGAAGTAGTAGATGTCGATGTAGTCCACGCCGAGGTTGCGGAGCGACTGCTCGCACTGGTTGCGGATATGGCGGGGGTCGTAGGCGTAGGGCGCGGTGCCGCGGAAGTGGCCGACCTTCGTCGCGATGACCTGCGTCTCTCGCTTCGCGCCGAGTTTGCGGAGCATGGCGCCGAGCATCCGTTCGGCGCGGCCGTTGCCGTAGATGTCCGCGTTGTCCCAGTGATTCACGCCGGCGTCCAGCCCGGCCTTGATACCGGCGAGGATCTCGTCCTCGTTCACCTCGGCCCAGCCGATGGGGGCGCCGTTGACGGTGGACCAGTTCGGCCCGCCCATGGTCCAGCAGCCGAAACCGATCTCGGAAACCTGGATGTTCGTCCGGCCGACGGTGCGGTAGCGCATGGTGTGTCCCTCCGGCCGGAGCATACGCGTCCTCGGCCAGCCGCTGGCGATTGCCGTTGAGGAACGGCGCCCGGGTCGTGCCCCTGGTTCGAGTGGCCCGGCTTCCCCAGGCACTGAGGGGACCGGGCCGCGCTAAGGTTGGCCTCGATGCTGCCGGCCCTCGCACAGTTCCTGCTCGCGGCTGCGCTCATCATCGTGGGGGGCGTCGGCCTCAGCCGCTCCGCGGATGTGATCTCGCGCCGGTACGGCCTGGGGCATCTGCTGGGCGGGGCGCTGCTGATCGCCACGGCCACGTCGCTGCCGGACCTGGTGATGGGGCTCGCGGCGGCCCGCGCCGGCTTCGCGGACCTTGTCGTCGGCGACCTGTTCGGCGCTGCGCTGTTCAACATGCTCGTGCTGGCGGTGATGGATCTGTTGCACGCCGCACGCGGGCGGATGCTCTCGCAGGCCGCCGCCGCTCATGCGCTGTCGGGAACGATGAGCATGAGCCTCCTGGCGGTCGCGGGGATCGGCGTCGTCCTGCCGCGTGAGATGAACGGCACGCTGGCGGGGATCGGCGTCGGGATCTGGGGCGTGGTCACGGCGTACGTGCTGGGGATCCGTGTGGTCTTCTTCGACCAGCAGTACGTGGCCCGCAAGGAGGCCGCGTCGGGGTCCAAGCCGCCGCCGCACGACGACTGGAAGCCCGGGTGGGCGATCGGCATCTACATCATCTCCGCCGCCCTGATCCTCTTCGCCGGCCCGCGCCTGGCGCACGCGGCCGAAGCGTTGGCCGAAGCCAGCGGCCTGGGCCGCACCTTCGTGGGCACGGCGCTGCTGCCGATCACGACGACGCTCCCGGAACTGGTCGCGGCGATCACGGCGCTGCGCATCCGGGCGTTCGACCTGATCGTCGGCAACGCCTTCGGGAGCATTGCTTTCAACTTGTTCCTGCTGGCCCCGATCGACATGGTGTACGACGGCTCGCTTCTGGCGGACGCCTCGCCGACGCACGTGGTGACGAGCCTTGCCGCGATCGTGACCGTCGCAATCGCGATCATGGGGCAACTCACACACGCGGAGCAGCGCAAGCGGGTCCTCGAACCCGACGCGGCGCTGGTCATCGGGGTCATCTTCGGCGCTTTGGCGCTGATCTACCTGCTGAGGTGATGTCGCCCCGGCTGCTCCCGTTCCCCCGAGGGCCTATCGGCGGCGAGTACCCCAGCGTTCCACGCGACCCGCCTGCGCCTCAACCCAGTCCGCGGTAGCGTTGGCGATGCGAAGGTCGGCGCTCTGCAGGCCGCGGACGTACCACAACGGCGGGCCGTCGTACAGCGTGTTCGCCGGCACGGGAATCGCGCCCCGCGCGGGAGCGCCGCCGATCGTCACCGTCCCGCCGGGGAGGTGGATCCGCCGCACCGGCGGCCCATCCGCCGCGCGTGCTGCGCCGTTGCGTCGGACGACGACCACCGGACCCGTGTATTCCTGATCGGACGCCGCGCCGGGCCGCTGGCGCGCGGGCGACGGCTGCGCATCATCGTCGACGGGCGCGGGCCGTGCCTCCGCGGCCCCGCCGTCGGCGCCGTCGTCCATATCCAGGACCAGCGGCCCGGCCTGCGGCGTGTACCAGGTTCCCATCGGCCACGGCAGGATGAGCGGCTCGAGGTACAGGACGCTGCTCGGTACGCCCACCGAGAACCGCCGCCGCTCGAGCCGGTCCGCCTGGGCCTCGATCCAGTCGGCCGTGGCGTTGGCGATGCGAAGATCGGCGCTCTGCAACCCGCGCGTGTACCACAGGGGAGGGCCTTCGAACACCGTGTTGGCCGGCACGGGAATCGCGTGTCCCGCGGCTGACGGCTCCGCCGCCCGTTGCACCGGGGCCACGCCGCGGCGGACGACGATCCGTGGCCCGGTGTACTTCTCCGCTGGCGGCTGCCCATGCACGGTTGTGTGCGAACCCGCCGCCGCGATCACCGCGAACGCCGCCAGTGCTGCCTTTGTACGCATCGTGATGCCTCCGTGGCCCTCCGTAGCGTGCACCACGCTCCTTTCGCCCGGATTCAGTCTTCATGAGCCCGCACTTTGCGCCGGTGTCCAGCGCCGCAGCCCGTGCTGCGCACGCGGCCGCCCCGTGGGCCCGATAGTTCCCCCCGCCGCGGCTCCATGCGCCCGGAAGCCCCGAGCCGCGCGGCCCAACCCAGGCGTCACCGGCGCCGGCGGACCCGGCACGCCCCGAGTCCGCCCCGTTCCCTCTGTTCGGTGCATCACGCACAGCCTTACGCCCCCGCGGCCGGCTTCTCAGACCGCGATGAAGCCGGCCGCGGCCTCCGCCGATGCGTCCCGCGCCGTTCCAGTCGCACCGGACCCGTGGACAGGGCAAACGGGGCATGGCCAAGGCGAGGGCATCACGTCGTGCCGGCAAACCGCAACGGGCGGCGGCTCCCAGTCCGCTCGCTCCCGGCGCGGTCCCCGAGATCGACCTGTCCCACCTGACCGCTCCCGCCGTCTGGCGCGACTTCGTCCTGGTCCTCATCGTTCTGCTGGCTTCCGGCGCGACGGCGTTCATCTGGCTCCAGGAGCCCCCGACGCTCGTTTCCGGCTTCATGCAGACCGGGATCGTCTGGCTCGTCTCGCTGGTGGGGCTGCTGGGCCGGCTCCAGGCCCGCTACGGCGTGCGCGAACTGCGCGCCATCGTCGCCCGCGGAGAGATCATGTCCGCGAGGCTTGCGCCGGACATCACCGAGGCGGAGTCCGGCCTGCGGATGCGTTCGATCCCCGCTTGGGCCGTGGCGCTGCTGGGCCTCGCCGCCTCCGCCGTGCTGTGGCAGGCGGACATCATCGAACAGACGCTCGGCGGGACCGCGACGATCATCGTCGGGGGCACCTTCAGCATCATGCTCGGCCTCGCGGTCGCGGCCAACGCGATCAACCGTGCGAAGGTCCGGCGTCTGACGAGAGACTTCAAAGCAGCGCTCGCCAGCGAGCGGCTGGCCCTGGACACCCTCGGCTCCATCGACGCGATGGTCTCCGCCTGCCTCCCGACGGGCGAGCGGACGCGCTTCAACGAGCGGTTCGTCAAGTTCGTGGGCCTCCCCGCGGCGCAACTCCAGGGCCGCGGCTGGCTCGACGTGGTGCACCCCGAGGACCGCGAGGCGGCGCTGGAGATCGTCGCCCGCCCGGTCACGACCGCTCGCGCCCGCGAGCACGATCTGTGCCTCCGCGGCCGCAACGGCGAGTACGTCTGGGTGCACGAGACGCTCGTGCCCCGCTTCGACGACCGCGGCCGGTTCATCGAGTTCATCTGCACCGCGATCGACATCACCGCCCGGGTCGAGAACGAGGCGGCGCTGCACAAGCAGATCTCCGACCTCAAGGCCGACCTCGCCCGCGCACAGGAGGAGGCTGCGGAGACCGCCAACCAACTCTCCGAGACGCGCTCCGAACTCTCCAAGACCAAGGCCGCGCGCAGCCGCCTGGAGACCAACCTCGAGCAGGCCCGGGAGGAGATCAAGCAACTCCAGGCCATCGCCGACCGTGCCGACGCGAAGATCGCCGAGGCCAGGGCCGACGCCGTGCAGCAGATCAAGGAAGCCCAGGCCGATGCCCGCACGCGCGTCAAGCAGGCCGAGGAGGCCGCGGACCTCCGCATCTCGCGGATCGAAGCCGCGGCGGAGGAGCGGATCGCCAAGGCCGAGCGGGCCGCGGAGGAGAAGGTCGGGAAACTCGAGGAATCGCTGCGCGTCGCACGGCAGGAGCACCAGCAGGCCGCCGCCGAGGCCCGCAAACTCCAGCGTGCTTTCGAGAAACTGCAGGAGGAACTCGCCGAGTTCAAACTCCAGGGCGCCGACCTGCGCGAGCAGGTCGCGCGGCACATCCGGGAGGCCCGCGAGGCGAGGGAGCAGGCCGCCGAAGCCCTCAAGAGCGAGTCGCAGCACCGTTCGCGCAGCGACCGCCTGACGCAGCGGCTCCAGCAACTGGAGTCCCAACTCGCCGAGCGGGAGGCCGCGCTCAAGGCCGCCGGCGTCAAACTCGCCGGTGCGGACGCCGCAGTGGCCAAGGAGATCGAGCGTCGGCTGCACGAAGTGTCCGCCCAGGCCCTTGCCAGCCAACTTCAGCGCCACCTCGAGGGCACGCAGCGGATGATGCAGGAGTTGATGGCCACGAGCCTCGAGGGGCCCGTGCGCGACGCCGCGGACAACACCGCAGCGCAACTCCGCGCCATGAGCCAACTCGTCGAGCACGCCCTCAACGGCACCACGCCCCCGCCGCTGGCTGCCGACCCCACCGCGCGGGCCACCTTCGACTTCCGCCGCACCGCCCGCGGCCTTCAGGACCTCCTCGGCCCCGAGGCCAGCGCCCACGGCGTCGTGCTGGAGATCGAGGTCGCGGCCAACCTCCGCCCCGTCCACGGCGATGAGACCTCGCTGCGCACGGCGCTCATGTCGCTCATCAGCGCCGCTCTCGCCATCACCGAGGAAGGCACGCTGACCGTCCGTTTCACCGAGGACGTCAGCACCGGCGCCCACACGACGATCCGGTGCGAGATGGTCCACCAGGGCCGGCGCATCTCGACGGAGAAGTTCGAGAAGGCCCTGGCGCTGGGCGCCACCGACCGCAAGATGCCCGACGCCGCGAAGGACCCGGTTGCGCACCAGGCCGCCCTGGCGTGGCGCACGATCCGTGCCCTCGAAGGCCAGCACGGGTTCCAACTTCCGGAGGGCGGCGGGTTCGCCCTCTGGTTCACGTTTACCCTCGAGCGCCCCGCCGCGACGACCTGGCAGCGTCCCACGCCGCCCGTCGCGGCAGCGTCGTCGTCCGAGACCGCTCCCGGTGACAACGCGCACGAGGATCGCCCGCCGCCGCGCCCCGTGCGGCAGCACGTCCCTCGCGCTCAGTCCGTTCAGCCGATCGAGACGACCGCCACCGCCAACCGCACCCTGCCACGAATGCCGCAGGAGTTCCTGAACTGCAACCTCGGCGAGGTCGCGGAACTGGGCGCGGGCGGGATGCGGCTCTTCTGCGCCAAGCCGCCACGCGGCCCGGAGGTCACGATCACGTTCGACCCCGGCGTCTTCGACAAGGAAATCCGCGCCGAGATCTCCTGGTCCAAGAAGATCGGGCGGAACAAGCACGACGTCGGCCTGCGGTTCCTCGACCTGACGCCCGAGGAGCAGAAGCAGATCCTCCGCGTCGCCATGCAGCACCGCAAGGTCGTCACGCTGCTCGAGGACGCCGCCAACAACTCCTGATCCATGCCGAGCCTCCGCCGGTCCTGCCGCCGCGGGCGTGGGGGCCGGTGGCTACGATCGGCGCGATGGCGACGGGAACCGAGAAGATCAACGTGCTCCTGGTCGGCGGTGGGGGACGCGAGCATGCGCTGGCGTGGCGGCTGCGCGAGTCGGCCCGCCTGGGCGAACTGTGGGTGACCAACCCCGAGAACCCCGGCCTGGCCGCTCTCGGCCGCGCCGTCGATGTGCCGCTGGACTACGAGCGTCCGTTCCGGCTCCAACTCTTCTGCGACAAGCACGACATCGGCCTGGTCGTGATCGGTCCGGAGGCCCCGCTGGCCGTCGGTCTGGCCGATGCGCTCGCCGCGCCGGCAGGGGAGTCGGCGCCGAAGGGGTCGGAGCGGGTCCGCGTGGTCTTCGGACCGGGGCGAGAGGCGGCTCGGCTCGAGGCGGACAAGGCGTGGGCCAAGAGCCTGATGCGGGCCGCCGCCGTGCCGATGGCCGAGGGGCGGTCCTTCACCGATCCGGAGGCCGCCAAGGACTACCTTCGCAGCCGCGAGACGGCTCAGGTCGTCAAGGCCTCCGGGCTGGCGGCGGGCAAGGGCGTCTTCGTCCCTGATTCGGTTGACGAGGCGTGCGAGGCAGTGGACCGGATCATGGTGAAGCGCGAGTTCGGCGATGCCGGCTCGACCATCGTCATCGAGGAGCGCCTCAAGGGTCGCGAGGCCTCCATCCTCGCGCTCGTGGACGGCCGCACGATCTACACCCTCGAGCCCTGCCAGGACCACAAGCGCCTCGGCGACAACGACACCGGTCCCAACACCGGCGGCATGGGCGTCTACTGTCCCGGCGGCATCACCGACGAGCGAATGCTCGCCCGCGTGGAGCGGGAGATCATCGTGCCCGTCGTGGATGTGCTCCGCCGCGAGGGGCTGGACTTCCGCGGTGTCCTCTTCGCCGGGCTCATGCTCACGCACGCGGGCCCCAAGGTCCTGGAGTTCAACGTCCGCTTCGGCGACCCCGAGTGCCAGGCCCTCATGGCCCGCTGGGGCGGCGCGGCCGCGGGTGGTGCGGACTTGCTGGACGCCCTGTACGCCACCGGCTCACGCCGCCTCGACGAGGTGGACCTCCGCTGGACGCCCGCGGCCTCCTGCGTCGTTGTCCTCGCCAGCCGCGGCTACCCCGAGAACCCCGAGAAGGGCAAGGTCATCGAGGGGATTGAAGAAGCCGAGGCGATGGAAGGCGTCAAGGTCCTCCACGCCGGCACGCGCCGGGACGACGAGGGCCGCATCGTGACCGCCGGCGGCCGGGTCCTCAACGTCGTGGGCACCGGCGAGACGATCGAGGAAGCCCGCCAGCGTGCCTACCGCGCGTGCGAGGTCATCCGCTTCGAGGGCAAGACGATGCGCACGGACATCGGCGCCACCGCCCCGAGCGTTGCGTCCCGCTGACCGGCCGACGGCCGGGGTCAGGCGACCCCGACCGCCTCCGCGTCGCGGTCCGTCAGCCACCCGCCGTCGCTCCGCTGCTTCACGGTCGCGTCCCGCCGCCGCGACCGCTCGCACCGCGGCTGATCCCGCAGGTCCTGCACCCGCACCTCGGTCGCGGACGGGTCCAGCGACACGCGGCTGACGCCCATCAGGTCCGCCAGGTCCGTCGCGTCGAACCGCGCCAGCACGCCGTCGCCGTCCGGCAGCACGAGCCCCGCGTCCAGCGGGTTCTCCACGCCGGCGGCCTTGGCCCGCTCCAGCGCCCGCGTCGCCTGCTCGCGCGCCGCGAACACCTTCGCCCACCCCTCGTCGGCCTTCACGCCCGACGGCGGCAGGTAGGTTTCGAGGTGGACGCACGTGCTCGTGTCGGACGCGTCCACGCCGCGGAGCGTCCGGAACGCCTCGTCCGCCGTGTGCGGCAGCAGGGGAGCAAGCAGCCGGCAGAGGCCGTCGGTGAGGTGGTAGAGCGTCGCCTGCGTGCGGCGCCGGCGCGGCGAATCCGCCCGGTCGCAGTACAGCCGGTCCTTCACGGCCGCCAGGTACACCGCCGAGAGCGTGTCGTTGCAGAAGTCGTACAGCCGCGCGTGCGCCTCGCGGAAGTTGTACGCGTTGTACGCCGCGACGACGTCCGCCGAGAGCCGGTCGAACTCCGCGAGCACCCACGCGTCCAGCGACGCGGGCGCCGGCGCGCCCCGCCGAGGCGTCGGCTTTGTAGTCGTACAGGTTGCTGAGCATGAACCGCAGCGTGTTGCGCACCTTGCGGTAACTCTCGCCCGCGACGTCGAAGAACGACCGGTCCACCTTGACGTCGTTCTCGTACGACAGCGACGCGACCCACCAGCGGCACACATCCGCGCCGTAGTCCTTCAGCAGGTCTTCGACCTCGAGCGTGTTGCCGAGGCTCTTGGACATCTTCTTGCCGTCCTTGTCCACCATGAAGCCGTGCGTGAGCAGCGCCTTGAACGGCGCGTGCCCCGTCACGCCCAGGCCCGGCAGCAGCGACAACTGGAACCACCCGCGGTGCTGGTCCGAGCCCTCGAGGTACAGGTCCGCCGGGTACCCGAGCCCGCGCTCGCGCAGCACGGCGTTCCAGGACGAGCCCGACTCGAACCACACGTCGAGGATGTCGTTGCCCTTGGTCAACTCCGCGAGGGACGACTTGAGCGTGGCCGCGACGGACTGCGGCAGGTCCGGGTCGCTCGCCGGGTCGTAGTACTTCAGCAACTCCGCCGGCGAGTCCGTGAACCACGCATCCGAGCCCTTCTCGCGCACGACCTTCGCCACCGCGCGCACGCTCGCGGGCGTCATGAGGCAGGCGCCGTCCTTCGTGAAGAACGCCGGGATCGGCAGGCCCCACGACCGCTGGCGCGAAATGCACCAGTCCGGGCGAGACTCAAGCATCCCGCGCATGCGGTTGCGGCCCCACTCGGGCACGAAGTCCACCTCGCCCCCCTCGGCCCGCGGCTTGGTCGCCGCCAGCGCCATCTGGCGCAGGTTCACCTTCGCCCCGTGCCCACCGTCCACCGACACGAACCACTGCTCGGTGCACCGGAAGATCGTCGGCGTCTTGGAGCGCCAGTCGTGCGGGTACGAGTGCATGAAGAGGTGGTCGTAGAAGAGGTGCCCGGAGTTGCGCAGCCACTCCGTCACCTCGCGGTTGGCGTCCCACACGCTCTTGCCGCGAAGCCACTCGGGCGCGGTGTCGTCGTACGTGCCGTCGGCCCGCACCGGGTTGTAGATCGGCAGTTCCTCGCGCAGACCGGTCTGGAAGTCCTCCTCACCGTGCCCGGGCGCCGTGTGCACCAGCCCCGTGCCGTCCTCGAGCGTCACGTAGTCCGCCGGCACCAGCGACCACAGTTTCTCCGGGTCGCACTGCCGTCCCATCCCGCACGGCGGCGGGTTGGTCACGAACGGGTGCTTGTACCGCAGCCCGACGAGTCTGTCGCCCGTCGTGGTCGCGAGCACGACGACCTGCTCCGCCTTGGCCGCCTTGGTGACCTTCTCGACCAGGTCGCGGGCCATGACGGTCACGTTCCCGTCCACGAACACCAGCGCGTACTCGTTGCGCGGGTTGACCGCGACCGCCACGTTCGCCGGGAGCGTCCACGGCGTCGTGGTCCAGATCATGAAACTCGGCCGCTGGTTCGGCCGCCGCCCAGGCACGACCTTCGGCGCTGATTCGCCGCCTTCCTCAGACTCGTCCTCGTCATCATCATCCGCGTGCGGCGGCAGGCCGAAGGCGTCGTAGACCTTCTCGGCGTCGAGGGCCTCGAAGTCCACGTACACCGAGATGTCCTCGCGCTCCTCGTACTCCAGTTCCGCCTCGGCCAGGGCCGTCTGGTTCGCGATCGACCAGTGCACCGGCTTGAGCGCCCGGTACACTAGGC